>JAEDGE010000010.1 GCA_016297675.1 Oscillospiraceae bacterium | reverse complement strand
CGCCAGCAGAAACGATGGTGTTCGGTGATTATCAAAATGATATCTCCATGTTTTCACAGGCATACTATAGCTATGCAATGGAACAGGCAAGTGAAGCGGTCAAACAGCATGCTCGTTTTCTTGCACCAGCCAATACGGCAAACGGCGTGGTGCGAACCATTTGTAATATTTTACAACTACCAGATTTACGAGAATAAAAAAGGAATTCATAATATGAAAAACATTGTGCAGGTGGGAATGATTGTACTGTTGCTTGTTTGCTGCTGTCTTTACAGCAAAAATATGGTACCAGTGTATGCAGAAGAAACACTGCAAACAGAAGATGGTATCTATTATGAAGTGACAGAACAGAACACGATTCGCATTACAGGTGCCAAGGCATCCCTTTCTGAGATTCAGATTCCAGCCCAAATTGATGGCATTGCTGTCACGCAGATCGGAGATTATGCATTTTTGGATCATACCCGGTTACAGGCGATTGTTCTGCCGGATTCTGTGCGGGAGATTGGGAACTACGCTTTTTTGAATTGCAGTCGGTTGGAGTCCATACAAATTCCAGTTACATTGCAGAATGTAGGTTGGGGGATTCTGTCTGATACGCCTTGGTTGACGGCACAAGAAGGGGAATATGTTGTTATCGGCAATCAAATTTTAATTGCATATAAAGGAACATCGGAAAACATTTCTGTTCCAAAAGGGGTGCGAACGATTGCTGGTTTTGCGTTTGAGAAAAATATGATGATACAATCTGTGCAGCTGCCGGAATCTTTGATTGCTTTGAATGCCTATGCTTTTGCAGGCTGTCGAAATTTACAGAGCATACAATTGCCATTTGGTTTACAGTTTATTGGTTCCAATGCATTTTTCGAGTGCAAACAGCTTCAACAAATTATCATACCGGACAGTGTGACCGAGGTAGGGGAACGGGTATTTTATCAATGTGCCGCTCTTCAAACGGTTCGTTTGCCCAATGGGCTGAAAGAAGTTAGTGCGGGTTTATTTTATCGTTGTGCAGCGTTGAAAAAAATTCAGTTGCCAGATTCTGTGGAGCAGGTTGCTGCCATGGCTTTTCAAGGTTGTACCTCACTTAGAATTGTGATTCTTTCCGAACATATTTACAGTATTGGACAGGATGCATTTGCAGATTGTGACAGTTTACAGCAGATTGTGCTGAAGAATGCCAATTGTATGTTGTTTCAGACAGAAACGACTTTTCCAAAACAAGCGATTATTGTATCAGAAAACAGCGGTTCTGTGGAAGCCTATGCAGATAGCTATCAGAGAGCATTTGTTACGCTGCCAATATTGTATGGAGATATAAATGAGGATGAGAGCATTATGGTGGAGGATGCGGTTTTGATTTTAACTGCTTATGCAAGAGGCTGTGCCGGACTGCAAAATCAGTTGTCTGACCGGCAGAAGATTGCTGCGGATTATAATCAGGATGGCAGTATTCAGGTGGAGGATGCAGTTGCTGTACTGAATATTTATGCAAGACATTCCGCTGGGCTGGGGACTTGAAAAATGCAGTGGAAATGAAAAAAGTTTGTTAATTTTTGAAAAACCGACTTGACAAGGGAACATTGCTGTATTATAATGATTAACTGTGTGGCATTGCCGCACAAAAAAGTAAAATCAGAAAAGGAGGAAACATATGCCAACGTTTAACCAGTTAGTCCGTAAGGGAAGAAAGGTTCAGGCAGTTAAGTCCACTGCACCGGCTCTGCAAAAGGGTTACAATGCAAAGAAGAAGGTAACAACAAACCAGAGCTCTCCGCAGAAGAGAGGCGTTTGCACTGCTGTTCGTACCGCTACACCGAAGAAGCCGAACTCTGCAATGCGGAAAATCGCCAGAGTAAAGCTGACCAACGGTTACGAAGTTACTTCGTATATTCCGGGTATCGGTCACAACCTGCAGGAACACAGCGTGGTTCTGATCCGTGGCGGTCGTGTTAAGGATCTGCCGGGTGTGCGTTACCACATCATCAGAGGTACTCTGGACGCACAGGGCGTTGCCAACAGAATGCAGGCTCGTTCTAAGTATGGTGCAAAGAGACCGAAGGCTGGCAAGAAGTAAGCCAAAGCCAAATCATTCAAAACAGGAATTACAACTACCACAGGAAGCATGTGGAGATCATATAGATGTCCGAAGGGACGGCGATCCTCTGCATTGGCTTCTGACGGTCGGCAAGCGAGAAACTTGCCTGAACGAGTACCTGTGAATTCACGCAAGACGGCAAAGATTGCCGGAAGCAAGCAAATAATGTGAAGGAGGGAAGCGAAAATGCCAAGAAGAGGTAAAATCGCAAAACGTGACGTGCTGGAGGATCCGATTTACAAATCCAAGCTCGTAACCCGTCTGATCAACAATGTGATGATTGACGGTAAGAAGGGCGTTGCACAGAAGATAGTTTACGGTGCATTTGATATCGTTTCGGAAAAGACTGGCAAGGAAGCATTGGAAATGTTTGAACAGGCTATGGAAAATGTAATGCCGGTTCTGGAAGTAAAGGCTCGCCGTATGGGCGGTGCAACCTATCAGGTTCCGATGGAAGTTCGCCCAGAGCGTCGGCAGACACTGGGTCTCCGTTGGATCACCAAGTATGCCAGACTGCGGAACGAAAAGACAATGAAGGAACGTCTTGCAGGAGAAATCCTCGATGCACTGAACAATACTGGCGGTGCATGCAAGAAGCGTGACGATACCCATAAGATGGCAGAAGCAAACAAGGCGTTTGCACACTATCGTTGGTAATCACACTGCCTTTGTAAGAGAAATAGGAGGATTACTATGGCAAGAGATTGTTCCCTGGAAAATACAAGAAATATCGGCATCATGGCACACATCGATGCTGG
The DNA here is from genome assembly GCA_016297675.1 of Oscillospiraceae bacterium. Taxonomy (GTDB): domain Bacteria; phylum Bacillota; class Clostridia; order Oscillospirales; family Ruminococcaceae; genus Ruminococcus_C. The sequence continues at coordinate 19,827 of JAEDGE010000010.1, read as the reverse complement.
TAAAACCACTACCACGGAGCGTATCCTGTTTTATACGGGTATCAACCATAAGATCGGTGAAACCCACGAAGGTGCATCTACGATGGACTGGATGGAGCAGGAAAAGGAAAGAGGCATTACCATTACCTCCGCTGCAACTACCGCATATTGGGGCGGTCACAGAATCAACATCATCGACACACCGGGACACGTTGACTTTACGGTAGAAGTAGAACGTTCTCTGCGTGTACTGGATGGCTCTGTTACCGTATTTTGTGCAAAGGGCGGCGTAGAACCGCAGTCTGAAACCGTTTGGAGACAGGCTGATAAATATCAGGTTCCGAGAATGGCTTATGTCAATAAGATGGACATCATGGGTGCAAACTTCTATCGTGTAGTAGAAATGATGCACGACAGACTGAAGTGTAATGCAGTGCCGATTCAGCTGCCGATTGGTTCGGAAAGCGATTTCAAGGGCATTATTGACCTCGTTGAAATGAAGGCATATGTTTACTATGATGACCTTGGAAAAGATATTCGTGTGGAAGAAATTCCGGACGATATGAAGGAAAAGGCAGAAGAATATCGGGCTTCTTTGATGGAGCACGTTGCAGAGCAGGACGATGAACTGATGGAAAAGTACTTCGCTGAAGAAGAAATCACCATCGATGAAATCAAGGCTTGCATCCGGAAATCTACCATTGCCAATACCATGGTTCCAGTTGTTTGCGGTACTTCTTATAAGAATAAAGGCGTGCAGAAGCTGTTAGATGCCATTGTAGATTATATGCCGTCTCCGTTGGATGTACCGGCTATTAAGGGTACGAATCCGGATACCGGTGAAGAAGAATGCCGTCATTCTTCTGATGAAGAGCCGTTCTCCGCTCTGGCATTTAAAATTGCAACAGACCCGTTTGTTGGAAAGTTGTGTTTCTTCCGTGTTTATTCCGGTGTGGTAGCAGCAGGTTCTACTGTATTGAATGCCACCAAGGATAACAGAGAGAGAATGGGTCGTATCTTGCAGATGCACTCCAACCACAGAAAAGATATCGAAAACGTTTACGCTGGCGATATCGCAGCTGCAGTTGGTCTGAAGAACACCACAACCGGTGATACGCTCTGCGACGAAAAGCATCCGATTATTCTGGAATCTATGGAATTCCCAGAGCCGGTTATTCAGCTTGCAATTGAGCCGAAGACCAAGGCAGGTCAGGAAAAGATGGGCATCGCTCTGGCAAAACTGGCAGAAGAAGACCCGACTTTCAAGACTTATACAGACGAAGAAACCGGTCAGACCATTATCGCAGGTATGGGCGAGTTGCACTTGGATATCATTGTAGACCGTCTGCTGCGGGAATTTAAGGTAGAAGCAAACGTTGGTGCACCGCAGGTATCCTATAAGGAAACCATTAAGGGCAATGCCGATGTGGATTATAAATATAAGAAGCAGTCCGGTGGTAGCGGTCAGTACGGTCATGTTAAGATCCGTGTGAAGCCGAACGAATCCGGTAAGGGTTACGAATTCATCAACAAGATTGTCGGCGGTTCCATTCCGAAGGAATATATCCCAGCTGTTGACGCTGGTATCCAGGGTGCAATGCAAGCGGGTATTCTGGCTGGCTATCAGGTAGTTGACGTTTCCGTAGAACTGTATGACGGTTCTTACCACGAAGTAGACTCTTCTGAAATGGCATTTAAGATCGCTGGTTCTATCGCATTCAAGGAAGCAATGCGGCAGGCACAGCCGGTTTTGATGGAACCGATTATGAAGGTTTCTGTTATTGTGCCGGATGAATATGTTGGTACAGTTATTGGCGACCTCAGTTCTCGCCGTGGTCAGATTCAGGGTCAGGAGACCAGAACGGGTACGGTACAGGTAGATGCTTTGGTGCCGCTGTCTGAAATGTTCGGTTATACCAATGATCTGCGTTCTAACACACAGGGTCGTGGTCAGTACACGATGGAGCCGCACAGCTACCAGGAAGTACCGAAGAACATTGCTGAAAAGATTATGGCTGCCAGAAAGAAGTAATGTAAATTGGGAAAAGTGCAGAAGAAAAATTTGTATTTTTTTCAAAAAAGGCTTGCATTTTTCGTGCAAATCTGGTACAATAATCTTATCACATATTACGGCATAAGCAAGAATAATTTTTAGGAGGATTTTTCCAATGGCAAAGGCTAAATTTGAAAGAAACAAACCGCATGTAAACATTGGTACCATTGGTCACGTTGACCACGGTAAGACCACTTTGACTGCTGCTATCACCAAGACTTTGGCACTGAAGGGTCAGGCTCAGTACGAAGCTTACGATATGATCGATAAGGCTCCGGAAGAAAGAGAACGTGGTATCACAATCAATACCGCACACGTTGAATATGAAACAGATGCACGTCACTACGCACACGTTGACTGCCCAGGACACGCTGACTATGTAAAGAACATGATCACTGGTGCTGCTCAGATGGACGGTGCAATCCTGGTTGTTGCTGCTTCTGATGGCCCGATGGCACAGACGAAGGAACACATCCTGTTGGCTCGTCAGGTAGGCGTACCGGCAATCGTTGTATTCATGAACAAGGCTGACCAGGTTGACGATCCGGAACTGCTCGAACTGGTAGAAATGGATATTCGTGAAACGCTGTCCGAATATGAATTCCCGGGCGATGATATTCCGGTTATTACTGGTTCTGCTCTGGCTGCTTTGGAAGCTCCGGACGATCTGTCTAACGAAGCTTACAAGCCAATTCTGGAACTGATGGAAGCTGTTGATAGCTACATTCCGACTCCGGAACGTGATGATGCAAAGCCGTTCCTGATGCCGATCGAAGATACAATGACCATTTCTGGTCGTGGTACTGTTGTTACTGGCCGTGTAGAAAGAGGAAAGCTGAATGTCAACGAAACAGTTGAAATCGTTGGTCTGTCTAGCGAAAAGCTGTCCACTGTTGTAACTGGTATCGAAATGTTCAGAAAGACTCTGGACTTCGCAGAAGCTGGTGACAACATCGGTGCTCTGCTGCGTGGTATCACCAGACAGCAGGTTGAAAGAGGACAGGTTCTCTGCAAGCCGGGTTCCATTCATCCGCACACCAAGTTCAAGGGTCAGGTTTACGTTCTGAAGAAGGAAGAAGGCGGTCGTCATACACCGTTCTTCAACAACTACAGACCGCAGTTCTACTTTAGAACAACTGACGTAACTGGTATCATTTCTCTGCCGGCTGACGTTGAAATGTGCACACCGGGTGACAACGTTGAAATGACTGTTGAGCTGATCGCTCCGATCGCTATCGAAGAAGGTCTGCGTTTTGCTATCCGTGAGGGTGGTAGAACAGTTGGTTCCGGCGTTGTAACTGCTGTGATTGAATAATTGTAATATGTGATAAATTGCGAAATTTTCGCACAAGAGAAGGAGAATGGGCATTTGCCTGTTCTCCTTTTTTGTGCTCTTTTTTCTGAAAAGAAAACAAGGTTGTATAAAATGCACAAAAAATAAATCTTTTTGATACTATTTTTTTAGCTCTTTTCCATCGTTCTCTTATTGATTTTTTTGTGAGAATCGTGTATAATGATAACATGCGGTGAAATGTGGGGAAGTTTCCCCTTTTGTGGGCAACCTTTCCTGTACTTTCCCTATTTCAAACAGAAAGGGCGGCGGCAAGGTTGGATTCGCTGATTGGCACATATTATCATAACATGGATGCCAAGGGCAGGATGAATTTTCCAACCAAACTGCGAGAACAGCTCGGTAGTCCATTTTATGTGACAAAAGGGTTGGATGCACATTGCTTGACCGTGTATTCTGCGACAGAGTGGGAACAGTTGGCACAAAAAGTGGCTGCTATTCCAGAAACCAAAGGGGCACAGATTAAACGATGGCTCTTTTCCGGTGCGGGTGAAATCGTTCCAGATAAGCAGGGACGTATCCTGATTCCGCAAGATTTGCGGCAGTTTGCAGGTCTGGAAAAAGACGTTGTTGTCATTGGTGCCAATAATAAGGCGGAAATCTGGGATCGAACCAGTTGGGAGGCTGCTAATGCAGCGGTTGATTTGGATGAAATGATGTCTGTTCTGAGTGCACTCGGTTTCTAAGATAGGGAGGATATTATGACATTTCAGCATATTCCTGTGCTTTTGCAGGAAACACTTGCTGCTTTGCAGATTCAACCGGAAGGTGTTTATGTAGATGGAACAGTTGGTGGAGCTGGTCATGCTTGCGAAATTGCAAAACAGTTGCATGGCAGGGGTAGATTGATCGGTTTAGATCGAGATCCAGATGCAGTTGCAGTTGCAACTGCACGGTTGGCTCCCTATCCGGCAACGGTTGTGCAAGCAAACTATGACGAGATGGCACAGGTGCTGCAGCGTCTGGAAATTTCCGCGGTAGACGGTATTTTGTTAGACTTGGGTGTTTCTTCTCATCAATTGGATACTGAAGAACGTGGATTTTCTTATCATACGGATGCTCCATTGGACATGAGAATGAGTCAAACAGGAATGACAGCAGCTGATTTGGTAAATACATGGCCGCAAGAAGAAATTGCAAGAATTTTATTTGCCTATGGTGAGGAATCGTTTGCACGTGTGATTGCCAGAAATATCTGTCAGGCAAGGCAGGTGCAACCGATTACAACAACATTGCAGTTGGCGGAAATCGTCAAAAACAGCGTGCCGCAGCGAGTGCGGCGTGCGAAGAATCCATGTAAGCAAACATTTCAGGCAATTCGGATTGCCGTAAATGATGAGTTTTCTCATTTGGAACGTGCATTGACCATTGCATTTTCCTGTTTAAAGCCAAGTGGACGGTTGGCAGTGATTACTTTTCACTCGCTGGAAGACCGAATGGTGAAACAGCAGTTCGCAAAGTGGTGTCAGGGTTGTATTTGTCCGCCTGATTTTCCAAAGTGTGTCTGTGGCAAAGTGCCGCAAGGGAAGCTGGTGAATCGGAAACCGATTACTGCAACAGAAGTAGAATTGGAGCAAAATCGGAGGAGCCGAAGTGCAAAACTGCGTGTAGTGGAAAGGAGTGCATCGGTTGATGAAGGAAACAGATGAAACCGTACAGGCAGAGGAATGGGAAGAGGAAGACGATGAGGTGGTAGAAGAACGCCCACGTCGAAAGCTTTTTTACATCGAAGCTGGAAAACGGAGTACGCTGGCAAAAATCATAATCGGCAGTGTTTTATCCCTGATGCTGTTTTCTCTGGTCATTAACAGTTATGTACAGCTGAACGAGGTTTATTCCCAAATTTCCGCAGAAGAAAACACGTTGAAAGATTTGCGTAGCGAAAATGTGAGAATGCAGACAGAGTTGGAAGGACAGGCTTCCATTCGGAATATTAAAGAATACGCTGAGGAGCGACTTGGTTTACAAAAATTGGATCGCTCTCAGATTCAATACATCCAGATTCAGACGGAGGATGAGGTCATTGTAGAGGAACCGGATCAGAACATTTTTGTTCAGATTAAGCGGAAGTTTAATGACCTGATTGCATATTTAAGAGGTTAATATGCATATAGTTGGATAGAAAACCTGTTGAGAAGAGACGGGCGAAAGGGTCTGAACCATAATTTATTTTGCTACTATCGGCGGTGCAGTCTTAGACTGCATGATATATATAAATAAAAATTCGCCGTTAGTATAAAGACAAAGAAAGAGATACGAAATCGGGTGTCGGAAAAAGGAATTGTTCCGGCTTCGTTTACGCAGAAAGAGCTATCGGACAGGATAGACAAGACGAAGCCGGACACTGTTCCGTTTTCAATGCAGGTTCCAGAAATTGCTTTCTGCATCATTGAGAAATTCCTGTCGAATTGGGACAGTTTTATACAGGCGGGGGATTCGGTAACAGTTCCCTGCCTTCTTCTATTTTTATGCTGAAAGGGCGTGTCATTCTTTTGGATAACAAACAATATGATAAATTGCAGGTATCTGGTACAAATGCACCAACTGCCAAAATGAAATTTCGTGCAAATGTTATTATTCAAATTGCAATGTTGATTTTTTCCTGCTTTATTGTTGGTAAATTGTTTAAAGTTTCTGTAATTGATAATAGTAAATATGAGGCATTGGCGAATAATTATCATTTTGGAACGATGCGTTTGGAAGCACAGCGTGGTGCCATTTATGATGCAACCGGTACGCCGTTGGCATGGAGTGCAACTGTCTATAATGTGTATATTGACCCACAGCTCTTTCGGGACGAAATGGAAGATGTAGAAAAAAATAATGAAAATAAAAAAGCGGCAGCAGAAAAATCAGGAGAATCTGCAAAAGATTTGATTGATATTGCCATGCTGAAAGAGAATATTGCTGTCTATTTAGCAGGAAAACTGAACCTGGAAAAGGAAGATGTTTTAAAAGCATTTGAAGCAGAAGGACGATATTATATATTGCAAACACAGGTGGAAAAAAGTGTTGCTGATGAAATTGATAACTATTTTGATAATTTGAATTTGGTTTCTTTTGCAACAGAAGCAACCACAAAACGATACTATCCGCAGGAAGAATTAGCTGCCAGTGTGATTGGCTTTACCAATGGAGATGGTGACGGTCAATATGGTTTGGAGTATCAATATAATGACTACCTTGCTGGTGTGGATGGTAGAATTATTTCTGCACAAGCGGCAAATGGAGAAGAGATGCCATATCGTTATTCTACTACATATGAAGCAGAAAATGGTGCATCTCTTTATTTAACATTGGATACAACATTGCAATATTATCTGGAAAAGGCAATTTCTGAAATGTCAGTGGAATTTAATGTGCAGCAACGTGCCTGCGGTATCATTATGAATCCAAAGACGGGTGCAATTTATGCTATGGCAACGTATCCCTCTTTTGATTTGAACCAGCCATCTGTAATTTATGATACCACTGTTGCAAAGAAGCTGGATTCCCTTACAGGGCAGGAATATAGTGATGCGTATCAGGAAGCAAGAGAAACGCAATGGAAAAATAAGGCAATTTCTGAAATTCATTTTCCGGGTTCTGTTTTTAAAGTTGTGACCACAGCAGCAGCAATGGAAGAAAAACTGATTGACTTGCAAAATGATTCTTTCTATTGTAATGGTTCTTTTACGGTTATGGGAGAAACCATAGGTTGTTCTAATCGGAATGGGCATGGTGCACAGTCGTTTACGAAGGCTTTGACAAACTCTTGTAACCCAGCATTTATGGAAATTGGTCTGCGTCTGGGAACTTCTAAATTCTCTTATTATTTTAAAGGATTTGGTTTGACAGAAAAAACTGGAATTGATTTGCCTGGAGAAGCAAGTAGCTTGTATATTTCAAAAGATGTGATGTCTAACGTGGATCTTGCATCATCTTCTTTCGGGCAGGCAAACAAAGTTACCCCAATTCAAACAATTACAGCGTATGCAGCTGCCATTAATGGCGGAAAATTGGTTACCCCTTATTTGGTGGAACAAATTGTGGATGCAGATGGCAATATTGTTATGGAACATCAGACAGAGGAGAAGCGGCAAGTTGTTTCGGAAGCCACTTCGCAGACTGTACGGGAGCAGTTGGAAGCCGTTGTAGAGAACAATCCAACACATAATGCCTATATTGAAGGCTATCGAATTGGCGGTAAATCTGGTACTGCTGAAAAATTGGATGAATACGATGGGGTTGAAATGAAATATGCTGCATCCTATGGCTGCTTTGCTCCGGCAGATGATCCGGAAGTAATTATGTTGATCATAGCAGATGAACCGGATAATACCATCAACTATTACGGTAGTGCCGTTGTTACACCATATGCAAAGACTGTCATGTCTGAAATTTTGCCTTATCTGGGATTCTATCCAGAATATACGGATGAGGAATATGCAGAACGAAATGTCACAGTGCCATTGATGATGGAAAAATCATTGGAAAATGCAAAATCTACATTGGATGATATGGGTTTAAGCTATGAAGTAGTCGGTGAAGGCAATCGTGTTTTGTCGCAGTGTCCGAAGACTGGTTCTGTCATTGAAAAGGGCGGTAAAGTGATTCTATATACAGAAGAGGACGTAGAACCACAAGTCGTAAAAGTACCGAATCTGATTAATATGACTGCGGCAGAAGCAAATGCTGCCTTGACACAGCTTGGGTTAAATATTGTAACATTGGGTGCTTCTTCAGAAGATGCAGATGCAAAAGTGCAGTTCCAGTCTGAGGAGGCAGGTACATCTGTAGAAATCGGAACTGTGATTAGTTTGACAATGTCTGTTGCGGAACAGCGAGATGAGGCACAAAGTGAAGCGGAACAGAGTGAGTAAAGATTCGCTCTCTGTTTTGGAAAACAACAGCAGTCCCCACATTGCAAAGAGGAAAAAGGGGATGCTTTTCGTGAAAGCAGTCCCTTTTTTAATAGGATGGAAAAGATAAAATTGGAAAAGTATATTGGAACATTGTAAATGAAAAAGAAAGGCGGTTATCTGTCATGCGGTTGTATGCATTATTAGAAGGCAATGCAGAAACAGAGTTAGAGGACAGAGAAATTAACGGCATTACGAGTGACTCTCGAAAGGTACAGGAAGGATATTTATTTGTCTGTATCAAGGGGGAGCATTTTGACGGGCATACCGTTGCTGCGGAGATGCTGGAAAAAGGAGCAGCAGCCGTTGTTGCAGAACACGATTTAGGACTTGGCAAGCAGCAGATTCTTGTGCCGGATACGTATATTTTTTACGGGCAACTGTGTGCAGCTTGGTTTGATCATCCAGAACGGCAGATGAAATTTGTTGGTGTCACTGGAACCAATGGAAAAACCACAATTACCAATGTCATCAAGCATATTTTGACAGCCAATGGTTATCTGGTTGGTTTGATTGGAACGATTCAGAATGAAATCGGGGATCAGGTGTTTCACACCAACAACACCACACCTATGGTCTATGAGCTGATGGCACTCTATCGGAAAATGGCAGATGCCGGATGTGACTATGTTGTCATGGAAGTCTCTTCTTTTGGTTTGGTACAGCATCGCATTGGTCCGACCCACTTCCGTGCAGCGGTCTTTACAAATCTGACACAGGATCATTTGGATTATCATAAGACGATGGAAGCCTATTATCAGGCAAAGAAAATGCTGTTTGATATTACGGATTATGCACTCATCAATATTGATGATGCTTATGGGAAACGTCTTGCTGGAGAAGTCACCTGTGCGATGGAGACTTATGGAAATTCTTCTTCTGCGGATTACTATGCAGATGCCATTAAGCTGCGGGCAGATGGAACGAGTTTTTGGTTGTGCTATGGTGGAAAGTCCTATCCGATTAATTTGCAGATGACAGGGATGTTCAATGTTTCCAATGCAATGGCAGCTTGTGCAGTGTGCATGGAATTGGGGCTGTCCAATGCACAGGTTTTGCAGGCTGTGCAGCAGTGTCGTGGTGTGCGGGGACGATGTGAAGTGATTCCGACCGGAAAGCCGTTTTCTGTCATCTGTGACTATGCACACACGCCCGATGCCATCGAAAATATTCTGAATAGTGTGAAAGAGTATACAGAGGGCAGATTAATTTGTCTGTTTGGATGTGGCGGCAATCGAGATAAAACAAAACGTCCAAAAATGGCAAAAGCAGCCGCAGCCTATGCCGATTTTCTGGTGATTACTTCGGATAATCCGAGAGATGAAGAGCCAGAGGCAATTATTCAGGATATTTTGACAGGGCTGGAAGGTTCTTCTGTGCCGTATGAAGTAGTGGTTGACCGAAAGGAAGCCATTTTGCGTGGGATGCAGATTGCAAAGCCAGGCGATGTACTGGTGTTAGCCGGAAAAGGACATGAGGATTATCAGATTCTGGCGAATAACGTTCATATCCATATGGATGAACGGGAAATCGTTGCAGAGTGCTTGACAAAACTATAAGGTGAGGGAGAAAACATGGAGAAGTTACAATTATCAGAAATTGCAGCGGCTGTCGGGGGCACGGCACCGTTTGAAGCAGAGGTCAATGATATCTGCACGGATACCAGAAAATTAGAGCCGGGCTGTCTGTTTCTGGCACTGCGTGGAGCCAATTTTGATGGGCATCAGTTTGTGCAGAAAGCCATCTCCGATGGAGCAGTGGCAGCCGTGACCGATCATTCGATTGCTGATTTTCCATGCATTGTCGTGCCGGATACCAGAACCGCATTGCTGCAAATTGCCGCTTACTATCGAAGCAAGTTTTCTCCGATTTTAGTGGGTGTGACCGGCAGCGTTGGCAAAACGACCACAAAAGAAATGATTGCACTGGTACTCTCAGCAGCATTTGAAACATTGAAGACACAGGGAAATCTAAACAATGAAATTGGACTGCCGAAGATGCTGCTGCACCTTGCCCCAAAACATGAAGCCGCTGTCATTGAGATGGGCATGTCGCACCTCGGTGAAATTCATCGGCTGAGTTGTGCAACAAAGCCGACCATTGGCGTTATCACAAATATTGGGTTTTCTCATATCGAGAATCTGGGGTCGCAGGAAGGTATTTTGAAGGCGAAAATGGAAATACTCAATGGTATGGAACCAGATGCACCGTTGGTGCTGAATGCAGATGACTCTTATCTTGCACCGTTTGCAGAGCAATTGGACAGACCGGTTTATACATATGGTCTGACGACAAAAACGGCTGATGTGACGGCGGAAGAAATACAGGAGGGCGATAACGAAACCACCTTTACCATCGTAACAAAGGATGGCAGAACCTTTCCGGCTGTGCTTCCTTGTGTGGGGATGCACAATGTGATGAATGCACTGGCAGCTTTCTGTGTGGGGCGAATTTGCAGTATTGCACCGGATGTGATTTGCAAGGCACTGGCAGATTATGAACCGATTCCATTTCGGCAGAATATTGAACAGCGTGGACCATATACTGTCATTGCAGATTGTTACAATGCCAGTCCGGATTCCATGCGGGCTGCATTGCATGTACTGCGGCAGATGAAGGGCGAAGGCAGACGGGTTGCTGTTCTGGGCGATATGCTGGAACTGGGAAAACTCTCTCCAAAGCTGCATAGTATGGTAGGAGATATGGCAGCTGCCAGTCATCTGGATCAGTTGTTCTGTTATGGGAAGGAGTCGCTTGCGATTGCCAAAGCTGCATCGGCGGCAGGCACATCGGTGTTCCATACAGAGGACAAGATAGAACTTTGCAGTGCGGTGCGAGCATATCTCAGACCGGGAGATGTGCTGTTGTTTAAGGCAAGTCGTGGTATGCATCTGGAAGACTGCATGGAAGAAATTTTCAGACAGGAGGAATCGGTACATGCCGCTGTGGAGTATTAATATTATTGTTGCACTGCTCTCCTTTGCTGTGGCAGCGATTTTCGGAAAGGCATTGATTCCTTTCCTGCATAAGTTAAAATTCGGGCAGCCCATCAAAATGAAGTTCGGACCAGAGTGGCATGCCAAAAAGCAGGGTACGCCAACGATGGGCGGGATTCTGTTTATCTTCTCGACTGCGGTTGCAGTTGGGGTTGGATATTGCTTGTATCGCACCGTTTGCAATGACAGTACCGTATCTGGTACAGAACATTTGGATTGGAATCGTGGCATACAGATGTTGAGTTGTATGATTTTTGCGATTCTGTTTGGTTTGATTGGGTTTATTGATGACTTTAAAAAAGTCGTACAGAAGAAAAATGATGGACTCTCGCCGATGCAGAAAATTGTCCTACAGGTCGTAGTGGCAGCTGCATGGCTGGGTGTGCAGTATTGGCTGGGCGATCGGGATACCACCTTGAATTTCTCCTTCTTCTCGTTTGATATTTCATGGTTCTATTATCCGCTGATGTTGGTTGTGATTTTGTATTTGACCAATGCGGTCAATCTGACGGATGGCGTAGATGGTCTTTGTGGAACGGTGACGATGGTCAATATGCTGCTGATGACCATCATTTGTGTGTTGCTTTCGTTACAGGAACTGTCCATTTTCACCATTGCACTGGCAGGCGGCTGTCTGGGCTTTTTGGTTTGGAACTTACATCCGGCAAAGTGTTTTATGGGCGATACTGGCTCAATGTATTTAGGTGCATCAGTCGTTTCTGTGGGGTTGGTAACCCATCGGCATCTGGTGTTGCTTCTGGTGGCATTGCTCTATATTCTGGAAGCTCTTTCCGTTGTGATTCAGGTGAGCTATTTCAAGTATACTAAGAAAAAATACGGCGAAGGCAGAAGAATTTTTAAGATGACACCGATTCATCACCATTTTGAATTGAGTGGTTTTAGCGAATATAAAATTGTAATTACATTTTCTCTGTTTGCTCTGGTGATGGGCATTCTGGGATTACTTTTGGTATTGTTTGTCTAAGTCCTGCTTTATCGACAGGCGGAAGGTGAAAATGTGCAAGGAGGTTGCATATGGCAGAAACAACAGCTGCAAGTCAGGCAGAAAAGAAAAAAAACCGATTTCGGTTTCCGCTTTGGCAAAAAGGTGTGCGGTACGGAGAGGTCGATCTGGCATTTTTTCTGATCGTGATTGCACTTTTAGTCATCGGTATTATTATGATGTTTTCCGCAAGTTATGCGTGGGCAATTGCAGAGGGATTAGAGGGTAGCTATTACGCAAAAGAACAGATTAAAATGGCAGTAGTTGGATTGGCAGCCATGTGGTTTTTGTCAGTTGTTGATTATCATCTTTATAAGACACCGGGAATTGCAGTCTGTGCCTATGTTGTACCAGTTATTTTATTGCTTTTGGTTTTACTGGTTGGTACCAGTGAGGGTGGTGCACAGCGTTGGCTGGTTATCGGCAGCTTTAACTTCCAGCCGTCTGAGTTGATGAAAATCGGAATCGTAATCTTTTTTGCCTATCATATTGAGAAGAATTATGATCGAATGAATCGTTTTAAAACGGGTGTCATGCCGTATTTGTTGGCACTGGCAGTTGTTGCAGCTCTGTTGATGTTAGAGCCGCATTTGTCCGGTACCATTTTGATTTGTACCATTGCACTTTCTATGGTCATTGTTGGCGGCATTCGTCCGACGCATTTCTTTGCACTGGCAATTACAGGTGTAGCAGCCATTGTCGGGATTGTTTTATACTTGTCTATTTCAGAAGGGTATGGTTACTTCCAGACTCGTATCGAATCCTGGTTGGATCCGTTTTCCGATAGTCAGGGCGGTACCTGGCAAACCTGTCAGTCTTTGATTGCGATTGGTTCTGGTGGTTTGTTTGGCTTGGGGCTTGGTGAGTCCAGACAAAAATATCTATATCTGCCAGAAACGAAGAATGACTTTGTTTTCTCTATTGTTTGTGAGGAACTGGGATTTGTGGGTGCATTGACAGTGGTATTGCTGTTTGTCCTGTTGCTCATTCGTGGCTTTTATATTGCTTCTCGTGCACATGATAAATTCGGGATGCTGTTGGCGGTTGGTTTTACCATGCACATTGGCTTGCAGGCATTTATTAATATCGGCGTTGTCAGCAACCTGATTCCGAATACGGGTATTAGTTTGCCGTTCTTTAGCTACGGCGGTACGGCATTGATTTTGCAGTTGGCGGAAATGGGAATTGTTCTGAATATTTCTCGTGTTCGATATCGAGCAGAAACACCATCGAAGGAAACAGCTTCAGGAAAAACAACTGCAACAGAAAAGAAGACAGCAGAATCGACAGCCAGTCAAAAGCCAGCTGTCGGAACCGCATAAGAAACAGAAAAACAGAATGCAAACTGATGAGGTGAAATTTCTATGAAGGTGCTTTTTGCAGGCGGCGGTACAGGCGGTCATATTAATCCGGCTCTGGCAATCGCTTCAATTATCCAGTCGCATCAGCCAGATGCAGAATTTTTATTTGCTGGAACACCAAATGGCATGGAAGCAAAACTGGTACCGCAATCTGGTTACCAGTTGGCAACCATTAAAGTGGCAGGCTTTCAAAGAAAGCTGACCCTGAAAAATATCCGGAGAAATGCACAGGCTGCTTGGTATCTTGCTACATCTGGCAAGCGGGCAAAACAGATTGTCAATGAGTTTCAGCCGGATATTGCAATTGGTACCGGCGGTTATGTTGCTGGTCCGGTGATTCGAATGGCAGCAAAGATGGGTGTCCCTTGTGCGATTCATGAACAAAATGCCTTTCCGGGTGTGACCAATAAAATGTTGGCACGAGAGGTTGACCATGTCATGCTGACTGTGAAAGAAGCATTGGAATATATGGATTTTGATTGTCCATATACCATTACAGGATTACCAGTTCGTTCTGGGATTACGCAGAAGAGCAAAGAAGAAGCACGGCGGGAACTGGGATTTGATGATAGTCTGTGTATTCTCTCCTTTGGCGGCAGTCTGGGGGCAGGCTGCATCAATGAAGTGATGGAAGCATTGATTCCATGGCATGTACAAAACGGTATGGCAATCAATCACATTCATGGTTATGGTGGCATGGGTCGGGAGAGTTTTCCGGCAGCTATGCGGGCAGCTGGCATTCCTATGCGGAGTGAGCGGCTGCGGATTACAGAGTATATTCATGATATGGATACTTGTCTGGCAGCAGCGGATCTGGTCATCTGTCGGGCAGGAGCTTCCACATTGGCGGAACTGGAAGCAGCCGGAAAGGCATCCATTTTGATTCCATCTCCGATTGTTGCCGGCAATCATCAGTTGCACAATGCCAATGTACTGGGAAAAGCTGGTGCAGCCATTGTCATTGAACAGAAAAATGTGACTGTAGAAGGCATGATGCACCATGTGGAAGAGCTGTATGAAAATCGGCAGATGCTGCAAGAAATGGAAGAACAGGCAGCAGCCCTTGCGATTTCTGACACACCGGATCGGATTTATCATGTAGTGGAAAAATTAATGGAGAAAGCCGGAAAGCCGTTGACAGAATCCCCCTCCACTGCGGAAGAATCGTAACATCAAGAACGAACCAAATGACATGCATTCGCATACCATGAGAAAAAGAACTTGAGGTGATGCGGATGCAAAAACTTGTCATAACAGGCGGCATTCCGCTGGAGGGAACGGTCGTGCTGCACGGTGCCAAAAACAGCGTGCTTCCCATTCTTGCCGCTTCGCTGCTCTGTCAGGGGGAAACAGTTCTGGAGAATTGTCCCAGACTGACAGATGTATTTGCTGCCTGCCGAATTTTAACGGATCTTGGCTGTCGCTGCCACATGAAAGAACATACAGCTGTGATTTCAGCGGATGGGATGTGCTGTGAAGAAATACCGGAGCGGCTCATGCAGGAAATGCGGTCTTCCATTATTTTTTTGGGGGCATTGTTGGGTCGGTGTGGTGTTTGTCATCTGTCCTATCCGGGAGGTTGTGAGTTGGGGCCACGCCCCATTGATATGCACTTGGATGCACTGCGAAAGATGGGAGCAGAAATTGTCCAGAACGGCGGGCGGCTGCATTGCTGTGCCGCAGGTGGATTGCATGGTGCAAAAGTTCACTTGAAGTATCCTTCTGTGGGAGCAACGGAAAATATCATGTTGGCGGCAGTACGGGCAAAAGGTACGACTTACATTTATAACGCTGCAAGAGAACCGGAGATCTGCGATTTGGCAGCTTTTCTGCGGCAGTGCGGGGCTGAAATTCATGGAGATGGCGGTGATACGCTTGTGATTCATGGTGTTTCTGTTCTGCATGGAACCGTATATCGGATTATGCCGGATCGCATAGCAGGGATTACCTATCTGGCAGCAGCAGCGATAACGGGTGGAACCGTGCAGATGAAGCAGACAGAACCGGCACAGATGGAAAATTTGCTGCCAGTTCTGGAGCAAACTGGTTGTCGAATTGATATTGCAGACAAAACATTGTATCTGCATGCACCGGTGAAACTGCGGGCATTGCCGCCGATTCGCACGATGCCGCATCCGGGATTTCCAACGGATGCACAGCCGATTTTTATGGCATTGATGACATGTGCAGACGGGGTAAGTGTGTTTGAAGAGACGGTATTTGAAAATCGCTATCGTCATGTGGATGCTCTGTTGAAAATGGGGGCAGAAATATATGTTTCTGGTCAGACTGCGGTCGTCAAAGGTGTGCGGCAGCTCTCTGGTGCACCCGTTCGTGCAACGGATTTACGGGGTGGTGCAGCGATGGTGCTGGCAGGACTGGCGGCACAGGGTGTCACAGAAGTGACGCAGATTTTTCATATGGATCGTGGATATGAAACCATGGAAACGGTGCTGTCCGGTTTGGGGGCATCCATAAAACGGGAGAACTTAGAATAATCTGCATCAAACAATAGAGTGCAGTCGAAAATAGAAGCAGTGAAAGGCAGGGAGGCGTGCATATGCCAATGCAGGATGTGAAAAAAACAGATATGAAGTCGGAAACCAACGTAAAGCGGGTTCGGAGAAGAAACCGCTTGATGCCGCTTTATATTGTGATTGTGTTGGTTTTGACAGCCGGCGTGGGCGTTGCATTGTCCACTACCGTCTTCTTTAATGTGGAAACCATCATCGTGACAGGAGAGGCACAGCAGTACAGTGTAACCGATATTGTAAAATCCGCAGATGTCTGTACCGGAGATAACCTCATAAAACTGGATACAGATAAGGTAGCACAGCGAATCTATGATGATGAGAATTTGATTTACATTGAACGGGTTGATGTTCAGAAAAAATTTCCGGATGAATTGGTGATTAATGTGGAGAAATGCCGGGAATCTTATAATATTGTATATGACAACGGCATTTTGCTGACCAGTGCAACTGGGAAAATTATTTCCAATAGTATGGAAGCCGCAGAGGGGCTGCCGGTTTTCTATGGTTATTTGCCGTCTGAACTTTCACCAGGCAAGAAGTTGTCTTCACAGGATGAACAAAAGGAGAAAATTTTTTATTTATTCACCAAAATCATGTCCAGAGAATTGAGCAGCCCCATCACTTCTGTGGATATGACAGATAAGTATGACATTCGTGTCTGCTTTGATGATCGCATTATATTTGATCTTGGCAACTGGAACGAACTGGAATATAAGATTACACTGGCAGAAACTGTGATCGATCGGCTTGGAATTGACAAAAAGGGATATTTGACCATGGTAGGAAATAACCAGTGCTCTTTCCGTGACAGCAGTGTAGTGGATGAGTTGGAACCGATTAAACCAGTGGAAACACAGCCAGTTGAAACCACTGCTACCACTGAAAATGGTAGCAGCACAGAGACGACAACGACAGAAACAACTACGACAGCGGCTGCGGAAAATCCGTAAGACTCGTCAAAAAGTGAGAAAATGACAGTGTTTTCCCTGCAAAATTTCACGGGAAATGAAAAAATGAAAATTTTTTTTAAAATGACTTGCAATATGTGCGGAAATATGGTAGTATAATAGGTGTATTTACTGACAATGAAACAGAATGTGCGGTATCCGTAGATTGCTGGGTGTCATAGAAGCGAGAGTTTTTTAGGAGGAAGAGAAAAATGACGGATTTCATTTATGAGGACGCATTTGAGCCGGATGTAAATATTAAAGTAGTCGGTGTCGGCGGCGGCGGCGGGAACGCCTTGAACTGCATGGTGGCATCTGGTGTGCAGGATATTGAATATATTGCGATTAATACGGATGCAAAAGCTTTAAATAATTCCAAGGCAACGACTCGCATTCAAATTGGTGCAAAGCTCACAAAGGGCAGAGGGGCAGGCAATAAGCCCGCCATTGGTGCGCAGAGTGCAGAGGAAAATAAGGAAGAAATTGAAGCTGCTCTCAAGGGTGCAGATATGGTCTTTATTACCGCTGGTATGGGCGGCGGAACGGGTACTGGTGCTGCTCCGGTTGTTGCAAGATTGGCACAGGAAGCCGGTATTTTGACGGTTGCAGTTGTCACAAAACCGTTTGCCTTTGAACGGGAACAGAAGATGGCACAGGCAGAAAAGGGCATCATGGAACTGAAAAAGTATGTGGATTCCCTGATTGTGATTCCGAATGAAAAACTGTTGGAAGGTATGGATAAGCCATTGACTATGCGGGAGTCGTTTGCTCTGGCAGATGATATCCTGAAAACCGGTGTCAAGAGTATTTCCGATCTGATTGTAGAAGAAGGCTACATCAATCTGGATTTCGCAGATGTTTCTACGATTATGAAGGGTGCTGGTTATGCTCACTTGGCAATCGGTCACGGTTCCGGCAAGGACAAGGCAAAGGAAGCAGCCAATGCTGTTATTGCAAGCCCGCTGTTGGAAACTTCTATCGCCGGTGCAAAACGTTTGCTGATCAATATTACAATGAGCGAAGATATTCTTTCTTCTGATGTGGATAATGCAACAAAGATGATTACCGATAAGGCAGCTGACAATGTGGAATTTATTTTTGGTACTGCTTTCAAGGAAGATATGCAGGATGAGATGACGATTACCGTCATTGCCGCTGGCTTCGGAGAAGAGGAACCAGAAGAATCTGAAGAAATAGCAGAACCGGTGGAAGAAGAACCACCAGTAGAGCCGGAACCGCAACCGCAGCCAACCAGAATGACAGGTGCGAACGGTGGCAAGAAGCCGGCAGATCCAGATGATATTATGGCGATTTTTGAAATTCTGGATCGGAAGTAAGCATTGTGCAAAAGATGTAGAAAATCCGGATGCGTATAGCACCCGGATTTTTTGTGAATTTCACTGAATTTGATTCAGTGAAATTGGAAAAAATGACGGTTTTGCAGCGTGAAATCTGTTTTTTTGGAAAACATATTGACAAGCAGCCGCTTTTTCGGTATAATAAGACAGTAGCGTGCCCAATGAAAAAGTGGGTTATATTGCTATCGTATTGAGGGTCGGTAGCTTAATTAGAAAGCATTGTTTTACAAAGATGTCGGTGGAAGTCCGTTCTCGATCCAAAAAACTTTTTTATTGCAAATGCCGTTTCTGTGTGAGCGAAAACAGAAAACGGCGGAATAATGCAGCAAGAAAGGCGTTATTCAGAAAGGAAAGGTCACATTATGTACGAAGATAAGACTTTAGTATGCAAGGATTGCGGAGCGGAGTTCGTATTCACTGCAGGAGAACAGGAATTTTATGCAGAAAAAGGCTTTGTCAATGAGCCGAAGCGTTGCAAGAGCTGCCGTGATGCAAAGAAAAATGCATCTGGAAATAAGCCGGAACGGGAAATGTTCACAGCAACCTGTGCTGCATGTGGCAAGGAAGCAAGAGTACCGTTTCAGCCGAGAGAAGATCGTGCTGTATATTGCAGCGAATGCTTTGCAAAGATGAAGGAAGCAGAATAAGCAAACACAAACATACAAGGGCAATGGCATAGCAATTTTGCTGTGCCTTGCTTTGTCTTGTATAAACGAAACCATTTCGGATAAGCTAATCATATGCTGAAAAGCAGGAGGAATCAAAATGGCTGTAACAATTACAAAGGATACCATTATTGGAGATATTCTGGATATTGCACCGGAAACTGCACCGTTGTTTATGGCAATTGGGATGCATTGTCTTGGCTGTCCGGCTTCCAGAGGCGAAACAGTAGAAGAAGCTTGTATGGTACATGGCATTGAGGTGGATGAACTGTTGGAAGAACTGAACAAGCAGATTGCATCCAGTGCAGCCGCTACCACGACAGAAGCATAACCAAGATAGCAGGAAACAAAAAGGCGGTCGTCCAGATTTGGTGGGCGACCGTTTTTCTTCTCAATAAGGACTTTTCCGATGGTGCTATAGAAAAATTATGATACAATGTGAGTTCGATGAAAATGTATATTTAGATTTCTTAGGGAAATCTTGTCTGAACCGTCCGGCAGAATCGCTACGCTGTCTGCCTATGACCGCTGTCCGCCCTGTTCTGTCCCTCAATTTGCAGCCTGACTGCACTAATTTTTTGTATTGCATACCGTTTTGTTTTTTAGATGGCGGATATCGGATTGCTTGTTTTTCGTTCGTTTACCTTGTCCAAATTTGCAATGTTTTGCAGAGGGCAGC
>JAEDGE010000145.1 GCA_016297675.1 Oscillospiraceae bacterium | reverse complement strand
GCACGGTGGTGTGAGAGGTCGGCTTCTCAATTAATGGGTAGCTTCCTACTCGATTCATAGAGCAGAATCCATAAACGTACAGGAAAGGAATATCACCATGCAGAACACATTTCAGATGTGCTGTCCCTGTCATTTCGGGCTGGAGCACACCTTGCATTTTGAACTGAAAAAACTGGGAGCGGAACAGATTCAGGTACAGGACGGCAGAATTTTATTTCGGGGCAATCAGCAGCTGCTGGCAAAAGCGAATCTTTGTCTGTCCACAGCGGAGCGCGTGCTGATTCAGTTGGGCAGCTTTCCGGCATATACCTTTGAAGAACTATTTCAAGGCATGAAAAAACTGCCGCTCGAAGAATGGATTGGAAAAGACGATGCCTTTCCAGTCAAAGGGCATGCACTGGATTCCAAATTGCACAGTGTACCGGACTGCCAGTCCATTTTGAAAAAGGCAGCGGTAGAACGGCTGCGGCAGAAATACCATACTTCTTGGTTTGCGGAAAGCGGTGCCGTGCATCAGATTCAATTTTCCATCCGCAAAAATATTGCCACCATTTATCTGGACAGTTCCGGTGTGGGACTGCACAAGCGTGGTTATCGACGGAATGCCAATGCTGCACCCATCAAGGAGACACTGGCAGCTGGTATTGTGGATTTAGCGAGAGTCAAGCAGGACAGTGTTGTCTGCGACCCATTCTGCGGCAGCGGCACACTGTTGATTGAAGCAGCATTCAAAGCCATGCACATTGCGCCCGGACTGCACCGCCACTTCGCAGCAGAACGTTGGGACTGCATTCCGGCAACGGTCTGGGCAGATGCCAGAGCAGAAGCTCTTGCTGCCATCCGGCGGGATGCTACCTTCGAGGCATATGGTTTTGACTGCGACCCAGAGGCAATCCGGCTTTCTGAGGAAAACATCCGCAAGGCAGGTGTAAAAGCGAGGATTCAGGTCATGCAGCGGGATATTGTTGATTTTACAGCCGTACCGGAACAGATTATCCTCTGCAATCCGCCTTATGGGGAACGGCTGTTAGATGTACAGGCAGCGGAATCGCTGTACAAAATCATGGGCAGGGTATTTCCGGCAAACAAGCAATATCCCTGTTATGTCATTTCCCCAGATGCCAACTTTGAAACCTTCTTCGGCAAACCGGCAACCAAACGCCGAAAGCTCTATAACGGCATGATTCCCTGTCAGCTGTTTTCCTATTATGGAGCATAAATTCATAAAAAACAAAACCGCCTGCCTTCTTGGAAAGCAAGCGGTTTTTTATTTTCTATTCTGCCATCTATGGCGATATTATTCTGCCACAATCGAAGCAGCATTTTCTTCAAAGGTATAGCCCTGTGTGACAGCGTCAGAAACCGCTTCCACCGCAGCAGCTTCCTCTCCGAACTGGATATCCTGTGTATAAATATAATCCACCACTTCGCCCGCTTCATTATAGCCTTCGTACTGCATCCAAATACCGGTTTCCTGATCTACCAGAATTTCAAATGTAGTGACACCAAACCGACTGCCATAGTCTGGCTCTGCTGTGCCTGTTACAATCGCACAAGTTCTACCCTGTACTTCCGTTGTACCAGTAATCTCCCAGTTTTCAAAATTCTCCAGATAACCCAATGTCATTTCCTGTGGAACAAAACAACCAGCTAACTCATGGGCATTCGTTGGATCTTGTCCCAATGTTGCATACAAATTGCTCTCTCCAATCGATTGTACGGAAGCATCTGCTGCAATTGCAGCATTTGCAAATGTGACTCCGTCCAGTGTCGCTCCATTTTCATCCACTGTATAGGTATTTTCCTTTGCTCCATAATAATCATAAAGAGAAGTAACGATTCCGCCTGTATTATAATAGGTATTGGTCTGTAAACAAACTGTTTCCTCCGCAGCATCCAGATAATTTACCTCTGCCTGATACTGGTCAGCTGTGAAATCAAATGCAAACGCTCCCTGTGTAATGGTATCAGAATTGATACCGTTCCGAATCCATACAGAACCGGAAAGCTGCTGTAATGCTTCTAATGTGTTCAGACACTTGTAATAAAGCTGGTCTTTTGTGAGGACGGTTGTTGTTTCTATGCTAGCCCCATTGTCGTCCTCTTCCACCGCAATGATAGTAGTAGACGATTCTTCCACCGTTTCTTTGTCCCCACACGCCGTACAGATACCCGTCAGTCCCAAAACAATGGAAAGTGCCAACAATGTTTTTCTTTTTTTCATTCCAAATTCCTCCTTGTTTGTAATACAAAAATGCCAATTTCTCTTTTTTCTTTTTTGTAAAATATCTCTCTTTCTGTTTTTATTATATCATACTGGTTTCTATTGGTCAAGCTATCTTAAAGTAAAAAAATAAATAAAATGAAAGGAAATTTTTTGTATCAATTTCTAAACTTTAATGTCCTGTTTTTCTATCATATTTTCCCTCTATAATGACAGTCTCCTCACCTATGGAAAGACACTATTCAGCGAATAAACTGCTCCACCGCATCTCTGTTGCATAGAACACAAAACCGCCCCTGCTTCCCAAAAAGCAAGGGCGGTTCTTTCATTCCATATTACAAGTCAAAAAGCGGTTATTCCATATCATTATAAATATCAGCATTTTCCAGATTCACATCTGCCTGTTCGCCGCAGTTTGCAAGAATTTGCAGCAATGCACTCTTCGGCAGCTTGGCATTTGCCAGATTGATAACTGCCTTGTTTGCAGCCACTGTTTCCTGTTTCCAGTCGCTATAGTCATACGGCGGCATCGCTGCATAGACGCTTTCCGGCTGGAACGGTAAAATCTGCACGGTAACCTGTTCCGCAGTGATTTCCACTGTTACCGCTCCATCTGCACCCGTCTGCACCGGCAGGGCATACACACGCAACAAAGTACCATCTGCTGTTTTCCGACTGTACTGCGGCTGATACCGCCCCCGTTCCAAAGCATAGGTTTTGGTATCTGCTGCGGTCGTGATGGTGCACCGCAGGATTTCCGATTCTGCACTGCCAAGCACAGCAAACCGGAGCACATAATCTGTCAGCGGCAGCTGTTGCAACGCAGCAGTTATGACCGCAGATGTCGTTTCCCCATTCAGTTCCCAAACTTCCATGGGGTCGCCGCTGGCATCGCTCATGGTCAGCAGACTGCATACGGTTTCTGGTTTCTGATAAAATGCCTTTGCACAAAACAAAATTTCCTGTTCCATATTCTGCTCCTTTTTATCCTCGGGAGCGGCTGCGTTCTGTGCAGACGCACGCAGCTGAATGGTGTGGTCGTCCACCAGAACGGCACGACCGCTTTTCAAAAGTCCTTTTGCTCTTCTCAAATAGGTGCTGCCAATCGCACGACCGGCGGCATCCTGTACCATTACGTTTTTTGGCATGGGTTTCTCCCCCTCTGGTATATGGAGATTGCCGTATTGTTTTTTATGATGGGTGTCTTCCCCGACGGCTGTTTTTAGTATAGCAGAATCAGAATCTTTTGTCAAGAAGCCAATTCACAAAATCACGGAAATCAATTTTCGGATTTCTTTGGGAAAACTTGTCTGAACCGTCCGGCAGATTCGCTACGCTGTCTGCCTGTGACCGCAGTTCGCCTGCGGCGTGCAGCCGTTTCCCGCCCTTTTCAGGACATCCAAACCGTTCTATTTTTACAGCACGGCTCTTATCGGATGATTTCCTCCGAATCCAGTACCACTGTAAATGGTCCATCATTGCAAAGCGAAACCTGCATATCTGCACCAAACACGCCATGTTCCACAACCGGAACGGTCTGTCTGCAATAGGCAATCATATATTCATACAGCTGCTCCGCCTTCTGCGGTGCTCCGGCATGGACAAAACTGGGACGGTTTCCCTTCCGACAGTCTGCATACAGCGTAAACTGCGATACGAGCAGCAGTGCTCCGCCGACATCCTGCAAAGACAGGTTGATTTTATCGTTTTCATCGGAAAAAATACGTAATCGCATCATTTTATCTGCCATTTTCTCCACGATTTCCTCTGTGTCGTTCTGTCCAATGCCAACCAATACCAGATAGCCTGTTCCAATTGCTCCGACCACATCGCCGGAAACCGTCACATCTGCCTGTGTCACTCTTTGTACCACCAGCCGCATATTATTTCTTCTCCTTTTTCTCTCGTTTTTCTGTTTTGACCATTGCCCGTACCGCTGCGAATGCTGCCGGTTCGCCCTGTTCTGCCAGCACTTCCAGCAGGTGCATGAGCTGCTGTTCTGTTTCCGGATGCAGACAGCCTCGTTTCCGAGAGGTGGAATTCTGAAAATATTGCAGCGGACAGCGAGTATCATAGTCTGCCCCTTTATAAATCTTGCTGGCTGCCACACGGTCGCAGAACATTTCTGCCACAAAGCGTGCCGGCATTTTGACCGGACATACCTGCTTTGTTTTCGGATTATAATCCGTCCAGTATTCAAAGTGATGCCGGTTTCTGCCTTTGTGGTGCATCCATGCCAGCGAATAACCGAGGGTCTCCCGTTCTTTTTCATTGGGACTGCGGTTGCCCTGATAATATTTGACACCGGCAAAAAATTCTGTCGGACTGTATTTGGATAAGTCATGCCGCAGTCCCTGCCAGAGAATTCCTGCCTTTTTGCAGTGTGCAATAACCTTATGCCGATGTCTTGTAATCAGCCTGAAATGATGCCAAGCCTGTGGAATCATATGCAATCGCCTCCTGTTTCTGTTCTCTATTGTAGCATATTTTTAGCGG
>JAEDGE010000144.1 GCA_016297675.1 Oscillospiraceae bacterium | reverse complement strand
GCCCCCTGCACCCCTCGCCAAGCTGAATCAGCTTGACCATAGTCGCCTGCGGCGTAGAATTTACACCGACATTTAAAAATTGATTTCCGTGTCACTTTCCCTTTGTCCGCTCCACAGAAATCACACCGTCAATGCGTCTCAGCTTATCGGTTAACTGCCGCAGTTGATCCTTTCCGCCAACTTTTACAGCAATCTCACAAACCGCATTGCCGTTTTTCAGCGAATAAGAACTGGAGTGTAAAATCATAATCCGCAGTTCTGCCACAACTTTTGATATATCCAATAACAATCCCACACGGTCAGACGCCAATACATCTAAGCTGACAATCATAGGAATGGCACGTTCCGTCTTTCCCCAACTTGCATTGATCCATCTATCCATGCGTTCCGGATCTTCTGTTGCCAAATCCCGCTGATAGTTGGCACAGGTTTTTGTGTGAATCGAAACACCATGTCCGCCTCTGGTCACAAAACCAATGATTTCATCCCCCGGAACCGGATTGCAGCAGCGTGCAAGCCGACATTCACAGCGATCAATCTGATCCAGAACAATGGCATTCTGCTCCCCTTGCAGCGGATGCACCGACTGCATTGGAATTTCTATCGGCGGTTCTTCTTCAGGTTTTTTATAGAGCTTATCATAGCGTTCCTTTATCCTTGGCATAATGCTGGAAACAGAAATGCCAAAATAACCGATGGATGCCAGAAAATCATCCAGTGTTTCGCAGTTATACCGCCTAAACTCCTCTTTCACCAATTCTTTCAGCTCTTCGTCATTCTCCACATGCATCCGATTTCGACGCATTTCCCGTGTCAGTATCGCTCTGCCTTCCTGAATATTCTCTTCCCGCCGTTCTTTCTTAAACCAAGAGCGAATTTTTGACTTTGCCTCATTTGTTTTCACAATTTTCATCCAGAAACGACTGGGACCCTTTTGTGGATCTTTGGAACATTCAATCTGGCAGATCTGCCCAGTTTCCAACGGCGTATCCAACGAAACATGACGACC
This sequence comes from Oscillospiraceae bacterium, assembly GCA_016297675.1. Lineage (GTDB taxonomy): Bacteria > Bacillota > Clostridia > Oscillospirales > Ruminococcaceae > Ruminococcus_C. Next base: position 3,715 of record JAEDGE010000144.1, on the reverse strand, counting down.
GTTCACCCTTGCTCCGGTCATAGCGTGTCCGATTTCCGTATGAATGCGGTAGGCAAAATCAATTGGGGTTGCTCCCTTTGGCAGGAAAATGGACTTTCCCTTTGGAGTCATAACCATAATATCCTGCTTGGCATCATTCTTCAGATTCCGGACAAATTCCTCCATATCATCGGCTGTTTGCTGTTCTTCAATCAATCTGCGTGCCCATGCAAGCCATTCATCCATTCGTCTGCCGCCTTTTTCCTCCCCGAGTTTGTACTTCCAATGGGCAGCAATCCCATATTCCGCAGCAAGATGCATCTCATGCGTTCGGATTTGTACCTCAAATATGACACCCGTTCTGTCCATCATTGTCAAGTGAATGGAACGATAACCGTTTGCCTTTGGTGTTGCGATATAATTCTTAAACCGCTGGGGCACCGGCACATACATGGCGTATACGACACCCATCGCCAGATAACATTCCTGCTCTGTATCCACAATGATCCGCACCGCATATTTATCATAAACCTCATCAATCTCGTGCATATCTTCTTTTTTATTTGCATTATATACTTTATTGTAAATACTGCATAAACTCTTGACCCGTCCAGTGATTTCCGGCGGATTCTGAAAGGCTTTTTCCTGTGCAAGATGTTCCTGCAATTCTGACTGAATCCGTTGAATAAACGTTTTTGCATTATCATCTTTTAACTGCAACGCCTGTTCAATCTCATAACAGCCCATGGGATCCAAAAATAAAATCGCACGGTCGGAAAGTTCTTCTTTGATCATCCAAATGCCGAGCTGCTCTGCCATCGGTGCATAGATATATAAAGTTTCTTTGGAAATTCGCTTTCGTTTTTTCGGCGGCAGGAAGTGCAGCGTCCGCATATTATGCAGCCGGTCTGCCAGTTTAATGATGATCACACGAATATCGTTTGCCATGGCAAACAGCATTTTTCGCACATTTGCCATCTGCTGCTCTTCTTTGTCAAGAACCTGCGATTTCATCTGCACCAATTTTGTGACACCGTCCACCAGCATGGCAATATTCTGTCCGAAGTGCTTACAGACATCATCCATTGTATATGGGGTATCCTCTATCACATCATGCAGCAGTCCGGCACAGATACACTCTGTATCCATTCCAAGAGATACCAGAATCCATGCAACCGAAAGCGGATGCACGATATATGGTTCTCCCGAAGACCGCTTTTGATCGCCGTGGGCACTCACGGCAAATTCATAGGCAGATACAATCATAGACAAATCATATTTGCGGTTGGTTTGTACAATATACCGGCTCAAATCGGCAATCGTCACATTCTCCGGTATTCCTTGTAATGCACTTTGACTATTCATGAAAAACCCTCCCCGTTTTTTCCTGCATCTCTGCCAAAATCATAGACTGTTCCAGCGGTACGGTTCCCTGTACCGGCAGCCGCTGTACGGTTTCGCTCCAACTATCTATCTTGATCAACTGCAATTCTGCAAAAATATCCAGAATCAGCCGCAGTTTTCCATAATTCAACTGCTGCTGCATTTGTACAAACAACGTGTCCATCGAAATCGGTGTTTCCGGCAGCCGTTTATACACTGCAACCAGCTCCGCTCGTGTCGGTGTCATGGCGGTATAATACGCAGATGGCAGCGGTTCTTTTCTACAAAGTTTTTCATAGGCATCTTTGGCTGCAAAATATTTTGCCTGCGAAATGCCGCTTCTGCGATAGTCTTTTGCAATCAAAGAAAGCTGTGGTCTGCCCTGAAAGGTCTTGCACTCCGCCGTCACCAGCACATCACATAGACCTTGCAGCGGCAATCCCACATCTTCGGGGGCAACACGAAATAACAGCACATCCAGATACAGGCTTCCGTAACGCAGTTTCAATTTACTGTGCAAACCGTTGGAAAGCGGCTGAACAGCTTGCAGAACGGCATGACAAATCGCAAAGACCGGTGCCGGATTCCCCTCCCCGTATGGCTCTAATACAGAAAGGCTTGCCATATTTTCTATGGTTAAATCCTGCGGCATCAACAGTCGATCTGCTTGCAACGTCATCTGTGGCATTGTGGGAAATGTTTCTGTTGCATATTGCTGCACGGCAGCAAAAAAACAGTCAATTTGCTCGGTTTGCAGGGAAAAACCGCCTGCACCGGGATGTCCACCGTATTTTGTCAAATGCTTCCGACAGGCATCCAGACACGCAAAAATAGAAAAATCCCCGAATGACCGTGCCGACCCTCTTGCCATATCCCCTTCTATTGTAACCAACATAGCCGGTTTTCCGAACTGCTCCTGTAAGCGAGCTGCCACAATGCCAATCACACCGTGGTGCCAGTCCTTTCCACTGAACAGCAATACACGCTGCTGCACGCTGGACGGATTCGCCTGTATCTGTGCCTGTATCTCCTGTAGAATCTCCTGCTCTGCCGCTTTTCGCTGCCGGTTACACTGTTCCAACTGTTTCGCAAGTGGCATGGCTTCTTCCATTGTTTCTGCCAGCAGAAGGGAAACTGCCAGCTTGGGCGAGCCAAACCGTCCGGCAGCATTGATTCTGGGGGCAATCGAAAAGGCAAGATTGGTGGCAGTCATGGGCTTGTTCTGCATACCGGAAAGCCCCAGCAATGCCAATAATCCCGGTCGTTCCGTATTGGCAAGCAACCGCAATCCCTGCTGCACCAGCAAGCGGTTTTCGCCGGTCAGGGAAACTACATCCGCAACCGTTGCAATGGCAGCCAAATCCCCAAACTGTTCTAAGGCAATGGTCATATCTCCGCCATCCATCGCAGCAACCAGTTTCAAAGCCAACCCTGCACCGCAAAACAGCGAAAATGGAGCGGGGCAGTCCGGTCGATGCGGATCTACCACAGCCTCTGCTGCCGGAAGGGCATCATAGGGCTGATGGTGGTCTGTTACCACCAGACGAATCCCCTGTTCTGCGAGCCAGTTTGCCTCTTCCAATGCTGCAATGCCATTATCCACTGTCACAATCAAAGAAACGCCCTGTGCTTTCAGTGTTTCCAGTGCGTTCTGATTCATACCGTATCCCTCTTCCCGTTCGGGAATATAATACATTACATCCGCACCCAATTCGGAAAGATAAGAATAGAGAATGACCGTTGCAATGATACCATCACAGTCATAATCTCCGTAAATACAAATTTTCTCTCCGCTGTCAATGGCGGCATTCAGGCAGTCTGCCGCTGCCTGCATATCTCGTATCAAAAACGGGTCAGAGAAAGCATTGCAGGAAAACTGCAACGCCGCTTCCTCCACCGTCCGGTATCCTCTCACGGTCAGCAACTCTGCACAAAAAAGCGACAGGTCACTGCCAGCCTGTATTTTTTTTGCAGCCGTAAGGTCGGGCTGCTGAATCTGCCATTTTTTCATACGCACGCTCCTGCCTGCAATGGATTTTTCTTTTTATTATACAGGAAAATGCAGAAAAATGCAATATGCTGTAAGAAAATTACATCAACTCTTACAAATGCCGTTCTGCTTTTTTGTATGCTATGACCGGAACGGACAAAGATTGTCTTTCTAAAGAAAACGACTGCAAGGCTACCACAAACAATCCATACCAAACAATCCCCCTATTTTTTCTGTTATCGTTTTTCTATCTGCTGATACACACCCCCTATCAGCATTTTATACTAGGCTCTATTGCAAAATCTACAATTTTGCAATACCGGCAATTCATTGCCGGTGGTGGCTTTGCCACCAAGAGCCGCC
>JAEDGE010000143.1 GCA_016297675.1 Oscillospiraceae bacterium | reverse complement strand
CTGCCGGACGATTCGGACAAGTTTTCCAAAAGAAATCCGAAAATGGATTTCCGTGGGATATAATTGATTTCCCTAAGAGTAATGCTTTTTAACGAGATTACAATACAAAAACCGTCTATGCAAATTTTCCTGCATAGACGGTTTTTGTATCATTATGGAACAGTGGTGTCTGTCGTTTGTTTCGGTGCATACCATGCCCGATATTCCGACAGTGTCATCACTAAATCAGAATTGTATGCTGCAATCATCTGCTCTCGTGTCGTGTATCCGGTCGTTTCATCCATCAGGTACTCTCCGTACCACAGCCCGAAGAATGACCACATTGCCTTATCTCGCAGTACATCTGTCAAATTCGGAATGGTGCTGCATTCGCTCAACGCCACCAGTTTATTGCCTGCCAGTTCTTGCAGAGCGAAAAATTGTTCGTAGCGGCTGCCATAGTCTGCATCAGCGTCTAAATAAATATCGGCTGCGGCAATATCATATTGTGTTTCCGGTACCAGATACGCTGCACTCTGTCCGTTCCAAATCCAAATCAGATTGTGCAGCTGGTGATATTCGACCATCCGAGTATACATGAGATTCCAGAGCCATTGATAGGCCTCGCTGCCGGAAGCACCCCACCAGAACCAGCCATTGCTTGCCTCCTGAAGTGGTCGCCATAGAACGGGAACACCAGCATCCTGTAGTATTTTTAATGCCTCTGCCGCAGCGTCAATGTCTTCCATCAAGGCAATACATTCTGCGGAAATTGTACCGGCATTTCGCAGCTGCTGTAATTCATATCGGTTGCAATGTGCAATATCTGCTGTTGTAACTGCATTTGCAAGGGAAAAGTCTGTTTCTTCGCTGTAAACAGATGCGGTTCCCATGGGAGCATTCCAGTGCCACATCAATCCCACAATACCGCCTTGCTCTGCCCAGTCCAGACTGGAGTCAATGGCATCTGCTTCGGTCGGAGAACCGCCGTTTCCGGAGTAGCCATATAGGTCCGCAAAGCGAATGACTGGGAGTTGTCCGGTAATCTGGTAGATTTGTGTGAGTTCTGTATTTTCAGCACTGGAGACATACTGACCGGAAAGGATTTTGTTTCCGTATTGTTCCGTTAAAAACTGCATGAGCTGTTTGGTTTCTTCCGTGGCATTGGCATCACAGAGCGTCCCTGCCACAGTTGGTTTGGTGGGTGTTTCTGCGTTTTGCAGCAGAATACAGTCGATCAACCCATCACCGTTTGTTTGTTGGATGGTGATGGTGCGTGTTCCGGCTTCCAGATAGACATTTTTTACGGTTGCCTGTACAAATTTTCCCGTGCCTGGAATGGAAAGGGTATCATAAGGCGTTCCCTCTATGGTCATCACACAGGCAGCCTCGCTGTCCGCTGCCATAATGACAGAGATGTCATAATGTTGGGAGGACGGCACAGAAACGGTGAATAGCAGTGTATTTTGCAGACTGCCGGAAAGTCCTGTCACATAGCCGCTGCCAGTGTAACCGCTGCGTGCATGTTCCACAGTGAAAACTTCCGAAAGCCGACAGTCCTCTGCCTGTACCCGTACTTCGGCTGGCATTTCCATGCTGACGGGGGATTGTATGGTTTCCTGCGGATAGGAGGGACCTTTTATGGTGGTGGTAGAAGCAGCAGCGGTGACAGTCGTTGGTGTGGTCGTTTCTACGGTTGTCTCTGATGGAGCAACTGATGGCTGCACCTCTGCATATTGCTGTATGTTCCGGCAGCCTGTCAGAAAGAAAAAACAGAGCAGGGATAAAAAGGCTGCACCGATTCGTTTCATGCGAGGTTCCTCCTTTGGATTTCTATTTGCAGTATGGCAACAATATACTGCCCTCTATTGCAAACAACATCGTTGTTTGCAATGCCGCCAAAAGCGGCTGCAAAGCCATAGGCTTTGCAAAGGCAGTATGAACGGCGGCTCTTGGTGGCAGAGCCACCACCGGCAATGCATTGCCGGTATTGCAAAATCGTAGATTTTGCAATAGAGCCTAGTATAAAAATAAATAAATTATGTGCGTACCATATACGTATGCCCTTCTATGGTGTCAAATTGAATCACTTCGCCATCCATGACAGCATCTACGGGTTTTTGTTCGCAGGTGACACTGGCAATCGCATTGCATCGCAGACGGCATGTATTGCCAGTGAGAGAGAGAATGGAAGCTGTTTGTAATTTGCCGTTTGCCCATTGCATGCTCACTTCAAAGCCGCCTCTTGCCCGCAGGCCGCTGACACTGCCCTCTGTCCATTCTGCCGGCAAGGCTGGGAGTAAGTTCAGTTCACCGGCATGGCTTTGCAGCAGACATTCTGCAATTGCAGCCAGACCACCGAAGTTACCGTCAATCTGGAATGGTGGATGGGAATCCAGCAGGTTGGGATTTGTAGACCATGTCAGTAACTGCTGGAAGTTTTCATATGCCATTCTGCCGTCCAGAAGCCTTGCCCACATATTCATAATCCATGCACGGCTCCATCCGGTGTGGTTATCGCCGTGAATCAGGCGGCGAATCAGGGTTGCACGGGCAGCTTTGCTGAGTTGTGGTGTCAGGTGTGGGTCAATCAGATTTGCCGGATACAGACCAAACAGATGAGAAATATGACGGTGTCCAATGTCCACTTCTTCATAGTCTTCCGTCCATTCCTGAATCTGTCCATAGCGTCCGACTTTAATTTTGGGCAGCTGCGGCAGCAGGTCGGAGAGCGTCTGTGCAAATGCAGCATCCCGCTGTAAAATCCGGCTGCTTTCTATGACATTCTGGAACAGCACGGTGATGATTTCCATATCCATTGTCGGACCAATGCAAAGGCTGCCGGTTTCGCCGCTTGCGGTGCGGTAGGTATTTTCCGGTGAAACAGAAGGAGCGGTGACCAGTTCTCCATTTTTATTTTTTATGAGATAGTCCACAAAGAACAGAGCGGCATCCCGCATCAGGTCATAGTGGGAAGATAGAAAATTCCGATCCTGTGTGAAGGCATAATGCTCAAAAATGTGCAGACAGAGCCATGCTGCCCCCATTGGCCAGATGGTTGCCGGCATACATAAATCCTGCGGTGCGGTATCGCCCCATAGATCCGTACTGTGATGACAGACAAAGCCACGGCAGTGATACATTTCCTTTGCAGTCTTTCGACCGGATTCCTGGATTCTGGAAAGCAGGTCAAACAACGGCAGATGACATTCTGACAAATTGCAGACCTCTGCCGGCCAGTAGTTCATCTGGGTATTGACATTGATGCTGTAGCGGCTTCCCCATGCCGGATGCATATCTTGATTCCAGATGCCTTGCATATTCATGGGCTGGGAACCGGGACGGCTGCCGGCAATCATCAGGTATCTGCCGTAGTTGAAATATAAAACCGCCAGATGTCCATCATGAATTTGCAGCTTGCATTCCTTGTGGTCGCCCTCATCGCCCCGCAACCGCTGTAAACGTTCATCTGTAGGGAGCGCGCTATTCCCTTCGCTGTTGTCGGGCAGGGTGAGCCGTACTCGACGGAACAGTTTTTGATAGTCGCTCAAGTGACGATAGAGCAGTTCCTCATAGGTGCAGTCCTGTGCATAGGCAACATCCATGCGTGCTGCTTCTGCATAATCTTCCCCGTGGTAGAAACTGGTTGCCACAGAGAGCAGCAGCGTCACTTCGTCTGCCTGTTCAATCACTAATTGACCACCGAGCGTCCGCATGGTTCCACCGATTTGTTTGCCAGTCAATGCAGCTGCAAATCCAATGCCGTTTTTACCGCCGGTGCCGCCGGTATAGAGGATGGTGTTGGGGGCACAGGGACGGCAGTCATCATAGTCATCTTCTCTGCCGTCTATTCCAACGGAAAGGGAGATACAGCCCTTTTGGTCTGCGGCAATGTGCAGCACCATAATCTGATCCGGATAGGAGACGAATAATTCCCGGATATAGGTGACTTCATTGACGGTGAACTGTACTGCTGCCAATGCTTGCTCTAAATCCAGACTGCGGCGATACTGACGAGCTTTGCCCTGTAACTTCTGATGAATTTGCAGATTGCCAAGCGGCATATAGTGCCGTGCATTCGGCGTGACGCCCTGCATTTTCTGAAAGGCAATTTCTTCTGCTTTTCCGATGTGTTCTTCTAAGAGCAGTTTTCGGATTTCCTGTAAGCCTTCATAGGCATCCGGATTATTGCGTTCCCGTTTTCCGCCAGACCAGACAGAATCCTCATTGAGCTGAATGACCTCCTGTTCCGGATCGCCGAACAGCATACCGCCGATTCTGCCGTTTCCGACCGGCAGGGCATGATCAAAGTCAACCGCTGGACTGCGGTACCAAAGCGTGGTTTGTGTATCCATTGTCGTTCCTCCGTTCCCTCTTGAAAAGTTGCTGTATAGATTATCATAAAATGTGTATGCAAAGGATCAGTTTTACCCGTTGAACGGCGTATCATTTTCGCCGGTTCGGTTTGCGGTCATTCTGGATAGAGTGTATTTCCGTCAAATTCATGTTAAAAAGTGTACAAGGAAAAATTTGACCCATTATCCTATATATTATATCATACCGCACTGTAAAAAGCAATCATTTCTTCAGAAACGACACGGAAATCAATTTTCGGATTTCTTTTGGAAAACTTGTCCGAATCGTCCGGCAGATTCGCTACGCTGTCTGCCTGTGACCGCTGTCCGCCCTGTTCTGTATCTCAATTTGCAGTCTAACTACACTAAATTTCTGCATTTCGTACCGTTTTGTTTTTTCA
>JAEDGE010000142.1 GCA_016297675.1 Oscillospiraceae bacterium | reverse complement strand
AACGGTACGAAATGCAGAAATTTAGTGTAGTTAGACTGCAAATTTAGATACGGAATAGGGCGGACAGCGGTCACAGGCGAACAGCGTAGCGTTTTCGCCGGACGGTTCGGACAAGGTTTCCCGAAGAAGACGTTTTCTAATCTCTTCTCAATGAAACGGTCTCATCTCCGCCGGCAAAAGGGGAGATCCCTGCTTTTGCCTGGGTATCCGTCCATCGCCCCCGTGCAGCCTTTTCCCAAGTTCGGCAGGTTTATTTTAGAAGGGGCGATGGACGGGGCGTGTTTCTTCTGTCGCTTTCTTGTGGAAACTTGTTTGGTTTTGTTTTCTTTTTGCTTCGCAAAAAATAAGGGGCTACTCGCCCCTTAAAATTCCCCGGCAGCATTTTTGAAAAACTGCTGCACCGAAAAACTTTTTATTTCGCCTACGGCGTGCGGACACTGCTCTTGTATGCTTGTATTTCAAACCATCAAAAGGAGGTCTTTCTATGGCAAAAGAATATCTGACCGTGACCATTCATACACCGTTTATCAAACTGGATGCCCTGCTCAAATTTGCCGGGCTCTGCGATACCGGCGGCTTTGCAAAAGAACTCGTACAGCAGGGTGTGGTATCGGTCAACGGCAGTGTCTGTACCATGCGGGGAAAGAAAATTTATCCCGGCGATGTGGTTACAGTCGATCGCTTTGAAGTTCAGGTGACCAGCAGCACATGAGATTGACTTCCATTACCGCAGATGGCTTTAAAAATCTGAAACAGGTGCAATTCCAGCCCTGTCCGCACTATAACTTGATTATCGGCGAAAATGCACAGGGCAAGACCAACTTTCTGGAGGCAGTCTGGATGATGACCGGCTGTCGCAGCTTTCGCGGCACACGGGAACGGGATTACCTCAGTACAGACGGTACGCCGCTGCATGTGGAAATCACCTTTCATGACGGCAGAAGGGAACAGGTGCTGACCTGTGATATGCCGTCCTTAAAAGAGCGGAAATTCACCTGCAACGGCATTCCGATTCAGAAAATGGGAGAGCTGTTTCATGCATTTCACTGTATTGCCTTTACGCCGGAGGATATTGCACTGGTCAACGGTACGCCGGATGTCCGGCGAAATTTTCTGGATTTATCGCTGTCGCAGATTCAGCCGCACTGTCTGGATCTGGTGCGGCGGTATCAGTTGATTTTATCCCACCGCAATGCCGTGTTACGGCAGCCGGTTGCAGCAGCACAGCGAGAGGCGGCACTGGATATCTGGGATGTGCAGCTTGCCGCTGCCGGTGCAGAATTGGCAGCCCAACGGGCAAACTATGTACAGATGCTGGCGGAAACCTGTGTGCCGCTGTATCAGGAGATTGCAGCACAGAAAGAGGCATTGCAAATCCGATACCATGCGAATGTATACGGCGAATCGCCCGACCTGCCGGAGCATGCCGACCGTACCATGCAGGAACAGTATCAAAAACGGCTGCTGGCAGCACGGGAAAATGACTTGCAGCTTGGCTTTACCAGTGTTGGCGTGCATCGGGATGAACTGGTGTTAAAACTCAACGAACAGCCTGCCCGCACCTTTGGCTCACAGGGGCAGAAAAAAAGCCTGTCCTTGGCACTGCGGCTCTCACAGGCAGCATTGTACGGCAAACGCTATCAGGCTTCGCCGATTCTGCTGCTCGATGATGTGATGGGCGAACTGGATGCCGGACGGCAGCAGGTAGTATATACCGTGATACAGGATATGCAGGTTTTTTTGACAACGTGTCATGCGGAGTCTTTGATTGATGCCGTACAGGGAGAGCGGCTGTATCTGCACAATGGTCGGCGAGTGCCTGCGGAACAACATTCGTAATTTTATTTGGCACAAATAGGACTCGCCGGACGGTTTAGAAAAGGTTTCCCTAAGAATCATGAACATGCGTTTCCCTGTGTAAAAATAAAATGCCATAAGGCTGTTTTCCGTGTCGGAGTATAACAGAAATCTGCGAAATTCCGACCAATTTTTCGGTGAAAAAATTACACTTTTAATAATATAGAGCAGGACGCTGCGGAAATTCACAGCGGCATGACTGCAAAACAAGGAATTTGGTTTTCCACAGACTGTTGAAAACGATGTGGAAAAGCTGTTTAGTATTGTGTAAATCTTGTGAAAACGAGCAGGACAAACCATCTGCATCTGCCCTGCAACAGGAGGAAAAAAACAATGACAGAAGAACAGAAAGCAAAAGATCTCCAGTATGATGCCAATCAGATTCAGGTACTGGAGGGACTGGAAGCGGTACGAAAACGACCGGGTATGTATATCGGTTCTACCGGTGCAAAGGGACTGCATCATCTGGTCTATGAGATTGTAGACAATGCCATTGATGAAGCACTTGCCGGTTTTTGTACCGAAATTGTGGTGGAATTGCTGCCGGGTGAGATTGTACGGGTCGCCGATAACGGACGAGGCATTCCGGTTGGCATTCATCCCAAGGAGGGCATTTCTGCGGCAACCGTTGTGTATACCATCCTGCACGCAGGCGGGAAATTCGGCGGCGGCGGTTATAAGGTCTCCGGCGGTCTGCACGGCGTGGGAGCATCGGTTGTCAATGCCCTTTCGGAATGGCTGGAACTGACTGTCCGGAATGGCGAACACGTTTACTTCCAGCGGTTCGAGCGGGGAAACTACAGCAAACCACTTGAGGAAATCGGCGACACCACAGAAACTGGTACGGAAGTCCGCTTTAAAGCAGATGATGAAATTTTTGAAAGCACGGTTTATGAGTATGATGTGCTGCTCAAGCGGCTGAGAGAGCAGGCATTCCTGAATGCCGGCATCCGGATTGTGTTCCGGGATCTGCGGAATGCAGAAGAACCAAGAGAGGAAATCCTACACTATGAGGGTGGGATTCGGCAGTTTGTGGAACACATCCACCAGAAACGAGGGTTAACGGCATTGTCCGGCGATGTGATTTATATCAGTGGGACAGAGGGCGATTCGATGGCGGAAATTGCCATGCAGTACAACGATAGCTATAACGAACTGGTGCTGTCTTTTGCGAATAACATCCACACGACAGATGGCGGAACACATGAAGTCGGATTCAAAAATGCCCTGACAAAGGTCATCAACGAGTATGGGAAGAAATTCAATCTGCTGAAGGATAACGTCCGGCTGTTAGGCGATGATGTGCGGGAAGGTCTGACAGCGATTATTTCTGTCAAGCTGACAGAGTGCGAATTTGAGGGACAGACCAAGGGCAGACTGGGTAACCCGTCTGTGAAGCCGTTTATTGAAAAACTGGTGACCGAAAAGCTGATGAATTTCTTAGAGGAAAATCCAGCGGTGGCAAGAGCCATTTTTGACAAGAGCCTTTCCGCACAGAAGGCAAGAGAAGCTGCCAAAAAGGCACGGGATCTGACCAGAAGAAAAACGGCGATGAACAGTGTTTCCCTGCCGGGCAAACTGGCAGACTGCTCCGAACGGGGCGTAGAAGGTACAGAGCTCTATATTGTCGAGGGAGATTCTGCGGGCGGTTCTGCCAAAGAGGGTAGAGATCGGCGGTATCAGGCAATTCTGCCGCTTTGGGGTAAAATGCTCAACGTGGAAAAAGCACGGATTGATAAGGTTTATGGCAATGAAAAGCTGATGCCGGTCGTGACTGCGTTGGGAACATCCATTGGGGAGGATTTCGATCTCTCCAAGTTGCGGTACGGCAAAGTCATTATCATGGCGGATGCCGATGTGGACGGTTCGCATATCCGCACCTTGTTGTTGACCTTCTTCTTCCGGTTTATGCGTCCGCTGATTACAAACGGCAATATTTACATTGCACAGCCGCCGCTGTTTAAGGTTTCCAAGGGGAAAAAGTTCAAGTATGCCTTTGATGAAGCAGAACGGGATCGGTATATTGCAGAGTTTTCACAGGGTGACAGCAATGCAAAAATCAATGTCCAGCGGTATAAAGGTCTGGGTGAAATGAGCTCCGAACAGCTCTGGGAGACGACTATGAATCCGGAAACAAGAAGCATGTTGCAGGTTTCGCTGGAGGATGCGGAGCAGGCTGATGAGATCTTTACGATTCTGATGGGCGATCAGGTCACACCGAGAAAGCAGTTTATTGAAACGAATGCACGGTATGTGCAGAATTTGGATATTTAAGGCGAGGAGGACAGTTGACGATGGCACAAAAAGCATTTCTTGTTCCGCAGACACCGCCATATATTGTACCAGTTGAATTATACGATGAGGCATATCGACTGTATCAGCGGCGGTTTCTGATGTGGAAGAACTGGATTTTAGAAGCGATATTGGTGCTGCTGAGCGTAGATTTTGTAGTCACTGCATTTAAAGATCCGAGTAATATGCTGGTTTATTTTCTGCTGATTCTGTGCGTGGTATTGCTGGGGCTGCTGATTTTTCATCCGCTGCGGATTCGTCGGCGGGTGATGGATGCCGTGAAGGAGATGGGGGAGATTCCCTATGTGGCAGCCCTGTCGGAGCAGGAAATTGTGATTCAGACGCTGACGGCGGAAGGGGAGGAAGAAATTCCGCCGACAGTTTTGGAATATGATAAAAATATGCGGATCATAGAGGCAGAACAGTTTTTTTTGATTTGCGAGGGCAAGGAACGGTTTTATGTTTTGCCAAAGAAGGCGTTGTATGATGAGCAGATTTTTGCGATGCGACGGTTTTTGCGGCAGAAGTTAGACAAGCGATTTCAGTCGAATTTTTGAGTAGTGGCAAGAACTGACTGCAAGTGATGGAGTAACATATAGCGTTGCACGCCGTAGGCGACTGCGGTCAAGCTGGCTCAGCT
>JAEDGE010000141.1 GCA_016297675.1 Oscillospiraceae bacterium | reverse complement strand
GCCATCTATTACTGTTCTGTGTGCATTGGCTGATTATTATCATGTGAGTGTAGACTACTTAATGGAACGAACAGATATAAAAATACCATATCCTAAAAAAATTTGAGTATAATAAAAATAATATAATCGTTATCTGCCAAAATTCCATCGCTAAAAACTTCTCTATCAAATACACCACATCAAAAATAAGCCATCTGCAAATTCGCAGACGGCTTATTTTTGAATAAAAATGACACTACTACAAACAGCAGCTTTTCTTGAAAAGAACTTACTGGATTGCTTCCTTTCGTGCCGATGCCTTCTTTGTGAATGGCTCGCTCTTCACCAGAAACCGCTTATGTGTACCGCTACCAACAGTGCCAACCTCATCAGCTGCGGTCACGGAAAATGTGATTTCCCGTCCAGAAACAGCTGTCACCTCTGCGGTTGCTGTCACAATCATGCCCTCCGGTGTTGCAGCAGTATGTGCCAGATCCAATGCAGTACCAACTGTTGTTTCACCAGCATCCAAAAAATCTGCCACCGCCTGACAGGCTGCCTTTTCCATCAAAGCTGCCAACATCGGCGTTGCAAAAACCGGCAGCGAACCGCTGCCAACGGTTACTGCAAGCTGTGCTTCTGTAACAGTCACACTTGCCGTTGCTCTTGTGCCAATTGTAATGGGCTGCATAAATATGCCTCCTATTGATTTTCTTTATTCTTCATCTGAACTTGCAGAACTGTCTGCTTCTTCTTCTACCACCGCATCCGGTGAAAGCATATCCCCAAGCACTCTGTCATATGTGAGCGTATCTAACTTTTCATTTCGCTCCTGACCCGGTGCATAATTCGTGGAATAAACAGGGGTGACTTCCATCTCATTCATCATACTTTGCGTAAAAGAATCTCTTGGCATATCAATTGCCTGCATGATGACATACGGCAAATAGAATACGGATACTGCTTCGGTTGGCTGTGCTTCTTCCACATCCAATCCGAAATTGTTCCACAGCACGTACTTCTGTTCATATAGTGTGCTGCAATTCTCGCTGGTAATTCCAAGCTGAGCATAAATACCGTCTTCCCCACGCAAGGAAGGGAAATGATCACCGATAAACAGCACAATTGTAGGTTCGTCAATCTGTTCCAGCGAAGCAATAAAATCAGCCAGACCATCGGAAGAATGCTGTACCCACTGCAAATAATTCTCAAATTCCGTATCCCCTGTGCCCTGATCATAAGGCTGATGGTTCTGCATGGTCGTTGCATGCAGATATAACGGTTCGTCTGTATCGGTAATCATCTGTTCAATCTGATGATAAACGGTGTTATCATCAATATATGTCCCATACAGGTCAACTGGTACAGTAAAATCATCCTCGAAAATCATGGTATCGAAAGAAAATCGGCTGTAAATGGAACGACGATTGTAGAAGCTGCCCTGAAACGGATGAACATATGCAGTCGAATAGCCCTGTGCCTTGTAGTAGGATGGTATTGTTGGCTGCTGCCGTTCCAACAGCATTCTCTGCGGCATATTCGGGTCGTTCAGCGACTTGACCGGCAGACCGAACAACAGTTCAAATTCTGTCCGTACTGTGTAGCTGGCATACGTCGGAGCAATGGCAGTACCAGAAGCACCCTTTGCCGCCACTTCATCCAATCCTGCATAGACATTCTCTGAAATATTCAACTCATCAAATACACGAAAATCTGCATAGGATTCAGACATGATTTCAATGACATTGGGTTTGACTCCGCCATTGAAATCACACTGCTCTGTAACTTCGTCCAAATATTGAGCAATGGTAGAATCTTTATTCTCCTCATACGCCTCCGGCTCCTCCAGCCGATTGGCAATATTTTCAGAACCCGTTTGCATGAAAAAAGCAAGAAAACCGTTATTTTCAAACTTTTCATTCAAAATAAAAGTATTCTCTGCTTTAGAGACATCCACACCGAAAAAAGCGTAAACCGGCGTGGACAAGGTCGGAACAAGAATAACCAGTGCACATGCCAGCAAGCAAGAAAGTCCCGTCACCATTCGCCGCAGCCGCTTGGTATGCAGCGAAAATTTGGGATTGAACCAGAATGCGACAGCAATAAAGGCAAGTACAATCAATGTATAGACAACGAGTCTTGGCGTGATTTTGATATACGCAAAAGAGGTTAGACTCTTAATGCTGCGGAACAGTTTCATATCTGTCATAATCAAATGGTTGCCATTGGTATTATATTTAAACAGTTCCGTAATACTCAGTGCCATGTATAGTACACTTTGCAAAAGCATGGCAAGCCAGCCCTTTCGGAACAACAGCAATGCCCCTAAAAAAATCAATCCTGCAATCAAAATGTTAAACAGCATAATGGACGGATGCTCTGCAATAAAAATGACAAGCTTGCTGAGGTATTTATCCTGATTCAGCTCTGCCATGAAAACAATGAAAATCGGATACAACAGCAACAACATCCGATTGGTCATCGAAAATCGAAGTGTGTTCTCACTCCGCCGTTCATTACAGGCACAGATGCGGGCACGCAATGCAGAAAATAACTTATGTAGTGATTCCATAACGGAAATCTTCCCCTTTCTCTCTATTTCTGAACTGCAGATTTTACAAAGCAGTTTGTTTCTTTACATGCTTTTTATTCTTTCTTACTATAGCACAAGTTGCAAAAAACTGCAAGTCTCTCTTTTGTCATTTCTCCATTTTTTCTGATTTTCGTGAAAAATGAAAAAAGACATCCATCTGCAACCACATTTTTGTATA
The DNA here is from genome assembly GCA_016297675.1 of Oscillospiraceae bacterium. Lineage (GTDB taxonomy): Bacteria > Bacillota > Clostridia > Oscillospirales > Ruminococcaceae > Ruminococcus_C. The sequence goes on along the minus strand of JAEDGE010000141.1, from coordinate 2,104 downwards.
TTTTCGTCATATCGGTTGCTTCCTGTTGCCATGCAAATGCATTTTCAGATTCCTTAGGGAACCCTTTTCTGAATGTTATCCTGCCGATCGTTCTGATTACTCAAAACGAGAAATTTTTTTGGAAAACCTCTTGACAATAAATTCAAAACGAGTTATACTAATGTTATAAGAAACTCATTTTGAAAAAAGAAAGGAGATTTTTCCATGCAAGCCATACTGGAATCCTATCGAATCAGCTGCAATCAGCTGACCATTCGCATTTCCGAACTCACAGAACAGATGCATTCCGCCAAAACACAGACCGAATATGACCTGCTCAACAGCCGCAAACGCCTCTTGCAAACGGAGCGGCTGGAACTTTTACAGGATATGCAGACCATGATGCCCTATGTAAGGGGGCGGATGCCGATTGTCTAACCGTTCTCTTCTCAATCCGGAAAAACTGCCAGCTGTTTTTTCAGAAGATTCCCCTGCTGATTGCAAACAGCTGAATTTTTTGATTGAAAATTGCCTGACTGCAAGACAAAAGCAAATTATTGTGTTATACTATTATCAGAAGCAGACGCTCCGGCAAATTGCCGATATACTCGGCATCACAGAATCCACTGTCTGCCGTACTAAAAAACGTGCCTGTAAACGGCTTGCTCATTACTTATACCATACCAGAAGGGAGCTTTCCAACGATGAAGACACCCATTTATGACGCATTGCAAGACTATGCAAAACGACAGCCCATTCGCTTTCACATGCCCGGTCACAAAGGACATGCCCCGATTTCTGCTTGGAATCCGCTCTATGCACTGGACATTACAGAAATCTCCGGTGCAGACAGCCTGTTAGAGGCAAACGGTATCATTGCGGAAAGTGAACAAATTGCCGCTGCCCTCTTTTTCTCCGCCGGAACGATTTATTCCTGTGCCGGCTCCACCGGCTGCATTCAAACCATGCTGACCCTGATGAAACAGGAAAACCGTACCGTCATTGCTGCACGCAACGTACACCGCAGCTTTTTAAACGCCTGTGTACTGCTCGGATTATCCGTCAAGTGGGTTTATCCGGAAACCACAAACGGACTGCTCTCCGGTCAGTACACGCCGGAACAGTTTGAGGCAGCTCTCTCCGAAATCGAAGAACCTGCATGTGTGTATCTCACCTCTCCGGACTACCTTGGCAAAACCGCAGACATTGCCGGCATTGCAGCCGTCTGCAAACAGCATAATGCTCGACTTTTGGTAGACAATGCCCACGGAGCACACCTTGCTTTTTTGAAAAATGGTAAGCATCCAATTCAAAATGGGGCAGATTTCTGCTGTGACTCTGCCCACAAGACATTACCCTGTCTGACCGGATGTGCCTACTTACATGCGGCTCACGCTGAAGATGTGCCACGGCTGAAAGATGCCATGTCACTGTTTGTCTCGACCAGTCCTTCCTATTTAATGTTGCTCTCGCTGGATGTGTGCAATGCTTACCTTGCCAGCAAGGTGCAGCGAGACTTAGAGCGAATCTGCAAACGGGCTGCAAATTTAAAAAAGCGGCTATCAGAAAAATATGTCTTTTTAGACGGCGATCCGCTGCACCTCACCATTGATGCCGCTGCCAGTGGCATAGATGGTCTGGATTTAGGGGCAAGGTTGGAACGGGCAGACTGTGTGCCCGAGTATGCGGACAGGGATTTTGTGGTACTGTTGCTTTCGCCGTACAATGTACCGGAGGAATTAGATGTACTGGAAGTGACGCTGCATATGCTGGAAGCGGATCCCTATCCAGAAACAGAACAAAAAGAAATCGTGCTGCCGCATCCGGAAATTGTCTGCGGTATCCGAGAGGCAGCACTGGGAGAACAGGAAAGAATTCCGGTTTCGGAGAGCATCGGGCGAGTATGTGCAGCGGTAAAAGTGCCGTGTCCGCCGGCTGTTCCGATTGTATGCAGCGGAGAAAAAATCGATGCTGCCTGTGTGGAGGTTCTGACGCATTACGGGATTTCGGAGATTGCGGTAGTAAAGGAGCGTGCATTTCCGGCAGAAAATCTCGTCAAGAAAACAGAGCAAAGCGAAAAATAAAAAGTTTTTCGGTGCAGCAGTTTTTCAAAAATGCTGCTGGG
>JAEDGE010000140.1 GCA_016297675.1 Oscillospiraceae bacterium | reverse complement strand
GCTTTTAGCGGCATTGCAAACAACAGTGTTGTTTGCAATAGAGGACAGTATATAAAGTAAAATGCACCCTGTTCCAACACATGAGCACAACCATAAAGACAATCCAAAATTAATTGGTTGTTTTTCTCAGTCTGTGTGTGTTGAAACGGGTAATCGCATACGAATGAAACGAAATCATCTTAGAAATGAGGGGTCATCATGAACAAATCCGCTTTTCACAAACTTTCCTATGGCGTTTATGCTGTCACAGCACAGGATGGAACTCGTCCGGTAGGTTGCATCGCAAATAGTGCAATGCAAATTACCTCGAACCCACCTTCTATTGCGGTCAGCATCAACAAGGACAATTTCACACACAGTGTGATACAGAAAACAAAAAACTTTGCCATTTCCATCCTATCAGAACAAACTGACCCTGCCATAATTGGCACATTTGGTTTCCAGTCCAGTCGGGATGCGGATAAGTTTACCACCACTGCTTATGAAATGCAAAACGGTTTGCCGGTCTTACAAGATATTTGTGCTTGGTTCACTGTAGAGGTCACACAGCAAATGGATGCTGGTACCCATACGGTTTTTCTCGGTACTGTTACAGACTGTGAGGTTCGTTCCAATGCAACCCCAATGACGTATGCCTATTATCATGCTGTATTAAAAGGAAAAAGTCCAAAGGCTGCACCAACTTATGTGGAGGAATCGGAACAACCAGCTGTCAGCAGCAAAAATCGCTATGTCTGCACAATTTGCGGCTATATCTACGAAGGAGAATCTCTACCAACTGATTTTGTTTGCCCCATCTGCAAACAGCCAGCCAGTGCTTTTAAACTGCTCACCTAAAAACGTTTTTCTTTCCCATTACAAATGCCGCTTGTACAAGGTTTGTACAAGCGGCATTTGGCTATTATTTTTTCATCAGCTGTGAATGATTTTAAAGCACATGGTATTTTCATGAATCAATGGCTGGTTATATGCAAAGTACAATATACCCGTATGGTCTGCCCGAATCTCTGCAATCACATCGCCTTCAAATGGATGCAGGATTTTTCCAAGCAACTGCCCATTGGTCACACGTTCTCCAATCTGTACACAAGGCTGAAAGATACCACCTTGTCCAGTACGAATCTGAGAGATGTTTGACTCTTCTACCAATTCTGTCTGATAACCCGGTGCAGTATGTACCGTCAGCAATTCTGCATAATTCAAAAAACGCAGAATCGCCTGTACAATCACTTCACAAGATTGTGCATCAATCCGATCCGTTTCACTGGAATACAAAGAAAAAGCATTGGTTTCCCAAATCTGCCAGTTGTAATTCAGCGTGGTCGTATCATAAGGACGAGGCGTACGAATAATCCCATACTGCAACCCGAACCACTTCATCAAATTGTGCTCCGTCAGCTGCGTTTCCATCATCTTCACATGCGGGAGGAAATTTCCGGTCTGATAAAAGCTGGTCAACTGAATGCCATAGGCATAACCCTGCAATTTTTGGAACAAGCCGTCCGCAATTCGCTGTGTCGTTTCTCCCAAATCATATCCTGGAAACATACGGTTGATGTCCGTATTGTCCATCGGCCAAAACCGCTTTCCGATATTCATAGAATAATAATTGACACAAGGTACCACCAGAAGTTCCATATTTTCTGCAAGTCGATTTTCTGACTCCAATTTCCGGAAAATCCGAATCAACTGCGAACAGATATACATCTGCTGTACTTCGTTCCCACGAATGGCTCCCACAATGGCAACCGATTTTTTTCCGCTGCCGAATCGGTATCCCACAACATCCAGACTATCCCGATAGGGAGACTTCAGCGAATAGAGAATCTCTTTTTTCATACTGCATTCGCCGCCTTTCCATCTGTCTGTTTCAGAATCCGTCCCAACAGAGAACCACCGTATACCACCGGATATTCCCGCAGTGTGAAAAGTAAGCCGTCACAATTGGCGTGAATGGAAGCTGCTATCGATCCATCCAGCGTATTCAAAATATCACCGATGTGATCGCCACTCTGCACCATTGTGCCGAAAGAGACTGCCGGTACAAAAATGCCTGCTGCATCCGAGTTTAAAAACTCCACTGCACCGTCCAGAGAGACAATCGGTTCCCGTACTGCTGGTACTTCGCCATGCCACATATCCAATGCCTGCATCAGATTCAAAATGCCGTCAAACAACTGTTTGCCGTATGCCTGTGTAATTCGCATACCCACACCCATTTCTACGACCAGTGTTTTGGTTCCAATGCTGTTCAGACTGTGTGCCAGCGTAGATTCCAATACCGTTGCCGATTCATGCACCCAGATAAAATCCACATTCAAAAGCTTCCCATAAGGCAGCAGCGTTTCCATGGTGGGAACACTCATCCGAATCTGTGGCAATTCCTGCAAGTAAATATTACTGGAATGAATGTCAATACAAATATCAGCCCCCTGCAAGTCTTCGATGATAGAAGCACTGATTGCCTCCATCATGGTGCCGTTTGGATTGCCCGGAAAAATCCGGTTCATGTCCAGATCAAATTGTGGAATGCCTCTCGTAATCGAATCAATGCCCATGGGATTCAATGCCGGATAAATATCCACTGTGCCATCCAGCTGGTCAATATGCTCCTGCAAATAATGTTCCAGCAGCCAGACCAGATACTGTCCCTCCAGTTCATCCCCATGAATACCGGTGACAATGCAGATGCGTTGTTTTCCGGTTCCATTTTGTATTCTGGATTTTTTTATATGAAGCACTTCATTGACCGCAAGCGTTGCCTTTGCGATTGTTTTTATCATATCGTGCGTCTCTCCTATCTGTTTTTTTACTTTTGTCTTTTCACACGCCAGTTGCAGCGGAAAAAATGGTTTCTAATCGTGTTTCCACCCACTGCATCTGTTGTGTATATGCACCAAACATTGTGCCACGACTCAGAGAACAATCCTGTGCATCCCGTCCTTGTGAAAGCACAAGATAGCCTTCATCTGTCGTTCGATCATTCGTCGGGTCAATTCCTACCCATCCAGAACCATCCCAGTATTCCAACCAGCTATGCGTTTCTCCTTCCTGAAATGCCAATCCTGCCAGATAACGACATGGGATCTGCTGCATTCGCAGCAAAGAAAGAAAAATATGGGTATAGTCCTGACAGACACCCTTCCCAGCTGCAAACGCCTGTGCCGCTGTCGTTGTGACATCTGTACTCCGCTTCTCATATTGCATATAGGTAAAAAGCTGGTGCATCCAAATCTTTATCTGCTCCGAAAGCGAATCCTCGCCACTGCTGACAGATTTGCACTGCTGAAAAAAATCCAACATTGCAGCATCTGGCTTGGTCATCGCCGTCTGATAACGATAACACGGCATAAAATCTATTTTTCGAATGCTGTCATCTCGTTCTGCTATCCCCTGCACCACAAAATCTAAATAACGGTGCGGCGAAGCAATAAAACCGCTTAACACCCGATTGCCGAAAGCATCCATACTTTCATTGGCATACTGATTCGGCAGCATCGAAAAATGATACTGGACAATGTGCTGCCCCATAGTTTCCATAGGAATACAGCGTAGCAAATAGCTATGGTCTTGTACATGGTGATTAAAGGTCAGCTTTGTGCTGTAATAAAATTGCAGTCGTCTCATGATTTTGTCATTCCTTTATTTTAAACAATGCTGGTGGTCTTTTTTGGTGCAAATAAATTGTCCAAACTATATATAGCTGCTGTAGACTGCTTTGCCATATCCGTTTCTCCCATCAGTTCTACCAATGTAGACAGATGTTGTGTATTATACTGATAGGGGGTATTCTTTGGAATCAGCCGCAGACGGTCACAAAGACGATCAAACTCCTGCCGAATTTCTTCATCTGTATAGTGTAGTCGGAAATATAAATCCAATCGCTCAATCGACTGTCCACAGTCAATCAAGGCTTTTTTCTCCGTGTCATAGATATGATTCTCCAAGCTACCACGGAAACTGTATAAAATATCCTGCAATGCCAGCAACTCATACAGCAAGCCGTCCTTTGCCTGATTGGCTTTTTCTAATGTGTCCATGGCAAGCTGTAAATACGATAATGTTTCAGTGGAAATATCTTCCCGCAGTACAATTCCGTTGTCATAGGCACGATAGAGACTGTAAAGTACTGAATTCACATTTTGTTCATTAAAAAGAAAATCCATCAAGAAAGCATCCCGACTGCCATAAACATCAAGCAATCCAAATGCTGTCAAGTACTGCTGATACCAATACGGATCAGCATCCAGTGCCTTGTCAAAATGTGTTTGAATGGATTTTAAAGTGGTAAAAGAGCGTTCTGTATAGCGTCCAAGCCAGAAAAGCCGGTCACTGTGCTCTAACGAGATTGCACCCATGTGTCTTTAAAGCCTCCTCCCTGTGATGAATTCACAACAAACGAATCCGGATTTCTGGAAAATCGTGTCAAGCCAGATGCCCAGACCTTTGTTGTCTTACCAGTCAATACAAATGCACGCAAATCTGCTTTCCGCATGACGATTTCTTCCCCATCCAATAATGGCAAATCACAAAAATCAATGATTTCCTGGGCAATAAACCGGCGTGGTTCTGCTAAAATGGTTGCTTTTAACTGCTCCTGTTTCTCCGGTGTCAAATCTCTGCCGAACATAACACCATACCCACCTGCCTCGGCAACATCCTTAATGACTAATTTTTCAAAGTTGTTCATTACATACGCACGATCTTCTGCATAAAACGGAAGATAGGTTGGTGCATTCCGCAAAATCGGCTCCTGCTTCAGATAATAGCGGATCATCTTTGGTACAAAATAATAAATGCCCTTATCATCAGCCACACCGTTTCCAGGTGCATTGATCAATGCTACATTGCCGGCACGG
>JAEDGE010000139.1 GCA_016297675.1 Oscillospiraceae bacterium | reverse complement strand
AATGCATTGCCGGTATTGCAAAATTGTAGATTTTGCAATAGAGCCTAGTATAAAGTTTACAGAATTTTTTGATCAATGGATAGGAAAAAAGCGGACGCTCCAAGGAACGTCCGCCGTTGGTGTGACCGAACCTATAAGCCGAGTTCTGTCGAGTATGGTAATTTATCTCGACTGTACGTCGCCGCACAGCTCTAGCCGTCATTACGCAGCGTCCCATCGGGCCAATGTTGAACGTGCGTACCAATAGACGTTGCATCGGATAAGGTTTACATAGCAGCATAGTCACCTATGCTCTGGTGTGCTCTTACCACGCCTTTCCACCCTTACTTTCCGAAGAAAGCGGTATCTCTCTGTTGCACTTGCTCTAAGGTCGCCCCCGGTTGCCGTTAGCAACTATCCTGCCCTGTGATGCTCGGACTTTCCTCATGGATGAAATCACCCACGCTACCATACAGTTCGCTCACTGTTTCATTTTACAAGAAAATATCGCATATGTCAAGTACAATTTTCAGAGAATCTGAAAACTTTCTGTGCCGGAAGAAGAAATCTGCAAGTATTTTGCCACCGTATGTTTCAAATATACGGTATGCTTACCGACACCCCCATGCTTCCAGTGCCTTTAAGCTATCAACATAGATACTTGTCTTGTGATGTTCGTTTGCTCTCTCATGCCGTATGTGTGAAAACAGTGTGTTGGTGACATCCGCCTCTCCGATTTTCACAAGAAAAAAAGTTGCAGAAAAAATAAAATTTTTTTGCAAAACCACTTGAAATTCTGTCTGCCTTGTGGTATAATAAAACTTGTCACGGCAGAGTGTGTGTCAATATGCACATATTCTGCTGTCGGATCCATTCCGGAATATCGGTGTGCGGGTCCTGTGCAACAAAGCACCGTGAACCATGTCAGGCGGGGGACCGAGCAGCATTAAGCGGATCGTTTTGTGTGCCGCAGTCAACCTGCACACCCATGTTCCGGAATTTTTTTGTAAAACGACAGAAAAAAGGAGGCGGATTCCATGTACAAAGCACTTTACCGCACATGGCGTCCGATGTCGTTTGACGATGTCATCTCTCAGCCGCATATCACGGAAACCTTGCAGAATCAGGTGCGAACCGGAAAAACAGCACATGCCTATCTTTTTACCGGTTCACGGGGAACGGGGAAAACAACCTGTGCCCGCATTCTGGCAAAAGCAGTCAACTGTCCGCATACGGTAAACGGCAATCCCTGTTTGCAGTGCGACATCTGTAAAGATGCCGACCGTGGGGTACTGTCCGATGTGGTGGAGATTGATGCGGCATCCAATAACAGTGTAGAAGATATTCGGGATTTGCGAGAAGGGACGGTGTACCGTCCAGAACGCTGTGCCTATAAAATTTATATCATTGATGAGGTGCATATGCTCTCGCCCAGTGCGTGGGGGGCATTGCTGAAAGTCATGGAAGAGCCGCCGGCGTATGTGAAATTTATTCTGGCAACTACAGAAATGCACAAGGTGCCGGCAACGATTTTGTCCCGTTGTCAGCGGTTTGCCTTTCATCGGATTCGATTGGAGGACATTGCTGCCAGACTGCGTTATATTGCCGAAAAAGAACAGATTCCGCTTGCAGAGGGTGCAGATCTGCAAATTGCACGCTGTGCAGACGGCGGCATGCGGGATGCCATTTCTCTATTGGATCAGTGTGCGGCTGTTTCAGACGGTGCGATTACACCGGAAGCGGTGGCGGCATCTGCCGGTGTGGCAGGGCGGGAATCGCTGTTTCGGATTTTGGAAGGTGTTTTGCAGAACCATCTTTCTGCTGCTTTACAGGAGGTGGATACCCTCTATCAGTGTTCCAAAGATATGGCAAGACTCTGCGAAGAGCTGACCGAGCAGCTGCGGAATATGATGCTGCTGCGAGCCGGAAATGTACCGGAGGAATTGTTGAGTTGTCTGCCAGAGGAGCTGCCTCGTTTGCGGCAGATGACCAGTACTGTGACAATGGAACAGATTCTGAGAGCGATTTCTATTTTGCAGGACTGTCGGGAACGAATGCAGCGGAATCCCGGAAAGCGGACAGAATTGGAACTGGCACTGATTCGGCTGACGATGCCGGCAACGGTGACAGTATCGGCTGCAAGTAGACAAGTTGTGCAGCAGCCCGTATCGACCGTATCAACAGCACCAGTACAACAGCAGGCAACGACTACACCACAAACCACTCCAACGACTGCACCAGCCCCGTCAGCATCACAGGAGATTCGACCCGTGACGCAGTGGGCAGATATTCTGGAGGCTTACCGGAATGTGAATCCGGCGGTTTCCGGCAGTCTGGCGGAGTCAGATGCCTATATTCGAGGCAATACGCTTCTGATTGTCGCAAAGAATGCCTTTTTCCTGACACTGCTGAAAAATCATGACAACGCCCGTTCGCTCGGTGAAACGGTCAAGCAGGTTTTGGGGCAGGAGTATAAAATTCTCGCAAAATGCAGTGCACCGGCACAGACAGAACAGCCGCCGGTTCAAGCCTTATTACAAAGAGCAAAAGACAGCAATCTTGAAACTGCTGTGGAATAAAAATATTACTATTAAAAAAGTTTCTTGAAGGAGATTTCAATCATGAAAGCAAGATTACCGAAGCAAAATATGGGCGGAGCCCAGAATATGAATGCAATGATTCGTCAGGCACAGAAAATGCAGGATGAAATTACCACGTTACAGGAAGATATCGAAGGCAGAGACTTCACAGCAACTTCCGGCGGCGGAGCCGTTTCCGTTGTAGTAACAGGAAAGAAGACCATTAAGTCCCTGACAATTGATAAAGAAGTGGTAGATCCAGAGGATATTGAAATGTTGCAGGATCTGGTGATCAGTGCCATCAATGAGGCAGTGAATCAGGTAGAAACCACGACCGAAGCAGAAATGAGCAAGATTACAGGCGGCGTTTCTCTGCCGGGGCTGTTTTAATCGATGGCAGACAGCAATGCACTGCCATTGGTACTGCTGGCAGAACAGTTTGCAAAATTGCCGGGTATCGGCATGAAATCTGCACAGCGTTTGGCATATTATCTGATTTCCAGACCGGAAGAAGAAGTACAGGCATTTGCAGATGCAATGCTGCACGCAAAAAAGGCAATTCACTATTGCACCTGTTGCCAGAATCTCACCGATCAGACGCTCTGTCCGATTTGCAGCGACGATAGAAGAGATCATTCTGTGGTCTGTGTTGTAGAAGCACCGAAGGATGTGGCAGCATTTGAGCGGACAAATGAGTACCATGGTGTCTACCATGTTCTGCACGGCTTGATTTCCCCACTGACGGGTGTCATGCCGGAGCAGCTGAAAATTCGGGAACTGCTGGCACGCTTGCAGGACGGCACGGTAAAGGAAGTCATTATGGCAACCAATCCGACAGTAGAGGGTGATGCCACTGCGATGTACCTTGCAAGATTGCTCAAGCCCATGCAGGTGACGGTTTCTCGTTTGGCATTTGGCTTGCCGGTTGGCGGTGTGGTAGAATACGCAGACGAAGTGACGCTTTATAAGGCTTTGGAAAACAGAAGTGAAATGTAACAAGAGCACCCCTGTCAGGCGGCAGGGGTGCTCTTTTGAAAAAGGAGGATGCTGTCTATGAATTCCTGTGAAGCCATTCGCACAGCTATGATGGCATATGACTGGATTGGGTTTGATTTGTTTGATACACTGCTTTTGCGGCCATTTTGGAAACCAGATGATTTGTTTTGTCAGATGGAGCAGGAACTTGGCAGGGCAGGATTTGCAGCACTGCGGAGCGAAACAGAAAACCAGCTTCGAAAACATCGAAAGCGGGAATTGACCTTACAGGAAATTTATCAGTCTATCCAGCAGAAAACGGGGGAATCTGATGGAATCATCCAACAGTGGATGGAATTGGAAATAGAAATGGAATGGCGGTACTGCTATCCGAGGGAAAGCGGGATGTCGTTGTACTGTGCAGCGAAAGAAGCCGGAAAGCACATTGCCATAGTGACAGATATGTATTTGCCGTTGGAACAGATCGTGAGAATGCTGCAAAAGATCGGAGCAGGGGATTATGATACTGTGCTGCTTTCCTCCCAACTGGGATTTAGCAAGGCGAATGGCGGCATTTATCGGTATCTGAAACGGATGGGGATTCCTGCAAAGCGGTTTTTGCAGATTGGAGATAACCGGATTGCAGATGTGGAAAATCCGTGCTGTCTTGGGCTGAATGGAATGTGGCTTCCGGCAGCGAATGCGGTTTTTCAGCACTACGGGCGGCTCTATCCGGCAATTGCAGCGGAGCAGGCACCGCTTGCAGTACGCTGCAGCGTTGCGATTGCGGCGAATGCTTATTTTGACGATCCTTTCCGGATGATGCGGCGAGGATGCGACTGGAATGCAGACCCTTATTATATGGGGTTGCTGCTGCCGACCGCAGAGCACTTGCCGGAGGTGGTGACACAGGATTTTATGTTTCAGCGTGGGCAGGAACGGGCGTTGCAGTTGGCGAAGGCATTTTTTGGGACTGCTTTGCCGAGTTCGCAGGCAGCGGCGGCGATGCTTTGCAGTCATGCGGAGGCAGCCGATCGGGGTGTGTTTCCGGAAGATGCAGCGTGGGCAGCAAGGTGTACCCCTTGTCCGTTTTTGCCGTTGCCGGAGCCGAAGCGACCGGCGAAGTGGAGAACACGATTGCGGTTATTGCGGCAGGCATTATAAACTAATGTAAATTTGATGAACAAGTTTCACTTACCGAACGGTGAACTGCGGTCAAGCTGGCTCAGCTTGGCGAGGGTGATTCCCCACAGTGTGGGGAAATGTCGGCGTAGCCGACAAAGGGGAAGGGCATCCTCTAAAAAGGGGGGCAAGCTGCCACCCTTGCAAAGCAAACGAGTTGGAATCGGTCAAT
>JAEDGE010000138.1 GCA_016297675.1 Oscillospiraceae bacterium | reverse complement strand
AAATCCGGTAGGTGTCCCCTGCCGGATTTTTTATACCTGAAAAACGGAGGGAGGACGTTGGCGAATGAAGAAAACCTGATTCCATTCAGCGAACGAACAGAGAGCGAACAGAGAGAAATTGCAAGAAAAGGCGGCATCGCTTCTGGGGAATCCAGAAGAGCCTACAGGAGCTTGAAACAAGCGGCTAAGGCTTTTTTCAAAGAGAACGAAAACGCCGCTATGGCAGTTGTACAGGCAATGTATGAGGAAGCGTTGGGCGGAAACGTCAAAGCAGTGGACAAATTACAAGACCTGATTGGCGAGACGGTGAAGCGTGAGGAACTGGCTCTGAAAAAGAAACAGCTTGCCGAACAAAACGGTCAAAAGAACGTAGCAGAACTGCCGAAGTTGTTGCAGGCATTGCAGGAGGATGAAACAAAATGACCTTTTCCAAACTTTCCAAAAAGCAAAAGACGGTTTTCCGCTGGGCATACAAACCGGATTCCTATGCATTGATTTGTGACGGTTCGGTGCGTTCCGGAAAGACGGCATCCATGGCTTGTGCCTTTATCCTCTGGGCAATGGCAACTTTTGACCATGCAAGGTTTGGAATCTGTGGAAACACGGTACAGTCCGCTGAGCGAAACATCATCATGGAAGTTTTGCAAATGACTGACATTACACATTATTTCAGTGTTTCTTACATCGGCGGCAGCAAGCACATTTTAACTGTAAAAGGAAACGGAAAAAAGAATCTATTCCACGTATTCGGCGGAAAGGATGAAGCGTCCTATAAACTGGTTCAGGGCATCACATTAAGTGGTGTCCTTTTTGATGAAGTGGCATTGATGACGGAATCCTTTGTCAATCAAGCCATTGCAAGAACATTGTCTGTTGAAAATGCTCTGCTTTGGTTCAACTGCAATCCGGACAGCCCACAGCATTGGTTTTATCAGCAGTGGATTTTAAAAGCCGACAGCGGCGAGCGTACCGATGTTCTGCATCTCCATTTTACCATGGAAGATAATCCGATTATGACACCACAAAAAATACAGCGTGCAAAAGCATTGTATTCAGGTGTATTCTATGATAGATATATTTTAGGATTATGGTGTGTTGCTGAAGGCTTAGTTTATACTATGTTCGATAAATCGGTACACACTGTGCATAATTACAAGCCATCTAAAAATGCAATTTATTATATCTCAGTAGATTATGGAACTGTGAATCCTACTTCTATGGGATTGTGGGCGTTGGAAGATAATTTTGCAGTTCGTATAAAGGAAGCATATTACAATTCAAGAAAAACTGGTGTGCAACATTCAGATGAGCAGCATTATCAAATGCTGGAACGGCTTGCGGAAGGCTACCCTATTCAGCAAATTGTTGTCGACCCATCCGCAGCGAGCTTTATCACGTGTATCCGGAAGCACGCCACTTTCAGTGTGCGAAGTGCAGATAATTCAGTGATTGATGGTGTGAGAATGACTGCCACTCTTTTAGAGCAGAGAAGAATTTTATTTTCTGATACCTGCGAAGATAGTATCCGAGAATTTGGACTATATTGCTGGAATGAAGATAAATCAAAAGATACCGTAATAAAAGAAAACGACCATTCAATGGATGATATCCGGTATTTCTGCTACACAATTTTGAAATATCAGCAATGGGAAAATGACAGGGAGGTGATTCCATATTATTACAAAAAGCAACATTGAAACCGCCATCGGCAGAAAAACGGCGGTTTCCGACCTCATGCAGGCAGCCATGCAGCAATGGGATATATTGTATTCTGATATATCAGAAAAAGGAGAGCAGAAAAAAGGACTGCATCTTGCAAACAGCATTTGCACCGAATTTTCCAGACTGATTTTTGCAGAATCAGAGCTGAAAATTGACGGAGCTGGAGAAACGGCAAATTTCCTACAGAATTTGCTTGACCGCTTTTCTCCCATTCTGCAAACCAATTTCGGAATGGGGCTGGCTCTGGGCGGTCTGACCATCAAGCCTTATTTTGCAAACGGGGAAATTTGCATGAGTATGATACCAGCTGACCGGATGTTCCCTGTCACTTTTTCTGCGTATGGTTCCCTGCGGGATACCGTTTTTGTAGAGCCATATGTACAGGGCGATGTGTATTATACACGTCTGGAATATCATACATTTCAACCGGATAATCAAATTTGCAGCATTGCAAACTACACATTCCGCAGTCATCAAGCAGATACGCTTGGGGTGCCGTGTGAACTGTCTGAAACGCCGTGGAATGGGTTAGAACCATTCTCCAACATATCAGCAAACGCTCCCCTGTTTGGCTATTTCAAAGTGCCAAAAGCAAATACGGTTGACCGCACATCCCCTATGGGCGTTTCGGTATTTGCCGCTGCCATTCCGCAAATTTTACAAGCGGACAAACTCTGGAACAGCATTCTATGGGAATATGCGTCCAAAGAAACCATGATTTTTGCCACACAGGATATGTTCAATCGGTTTGACAGAATGTCAGAACATGAAAAGCGGCTCTACAAAATGCTGATGCATGGGGAAGAAGGAAAAGTTGTTCCATTTTCGCCGGATATTCGTGACAGTTCGCTGTTCAATGGGCTGAATCACATTTTACAGCGAATCGAATTTGCCTGTCATTTTGCGTATGGTACGCTGTCGGAGCCCGTCGAAACGGAAAAGACGGCGACAGAAATCAAAATGGCAAAGCAACGCAGCTATGTATTTGTATCTGCATTGCAGCAGCAGACAGAAACCGCCATCCGGCAAGCATTGCAGGCAGCAGCCGTTCTGGCAGTGTATCACGGACTGATTCCATCCAGTGATTTTACCCTGTCCTGCAACTGGGGCGACAGCGTATTGGAAGACACAGACGCACGTTTTCAGCGGCATTTGCAGCTGACACAAGCCGGATACTTAAAGCCGGAAATCCTGATTGCGGAGGAATATGGATGCGATACAGAAAAGGCATTGGAGATGATGCCACAGCAGCCGTCAGCGGCTGATTTCAGCCTGTTTGGCGGTGACCGCTGATGTTATCCCCTCTCTACTATGAAAGCTGTACAGAAGCGATTCTGGCACAATATGCACGGCTGGAAGATGCCATTCTGTCTGCCATGGTGCGGCGAATCCTGAAAATGGGGTTCGTCTCTGACAGCACCAAACATCAGGCGGAAATGCTACAGGAAGCCGGACTGCTGTATGATGATATTCTGCAAATCATCGCAGACCAGACAAATGCCACGGTGGAGCAAGTGAAAGCATTGTTTGAAGATGCTGGCGTTCGCACGGTCGAAATAGACAACGAGGTTTACAGAGAAGCCGGAATGGTTCCGGTGGACATTCGGCAGTCGGACAGCATGCGGCAGACATTGGAAGCCGGATTCCGGAAAACGCTGGGTGTCATGAACAACCTGACCAGCACAACGGCTCTGACTACACAGCGAGCATTTTACAGGGCTTGCAACGATGCTTACATGCAGATTACCAGCGGGGCATTCTCCTATCAGGAAGCCATCCGGAATGTGCTGAAACAGGCGGCACAGGGTGGCTTGACAGTGGAATATCCGTCCGGTCACACGGATAAATTAGAAGTTGCCATTCGCCGTGCGGCTCTCACGGGCGTGGGACAGACTGCAGCGGAAATCGGCAAAATGAATGCTGAGGCGAACGGCTGTTATCTGATGGAAATCAGTGCCCATTCTGGTGCCAGACCAACCCATGCGGTGTGGCAAGGACAGCTTGTCACACTGACCGGAAAAGATGCCGGAAAAGTGATGGACGGCATGAAAGTTTTCACCCTGTCGGAAATTGGATACGGCAGTGGAGATGGCTTTCGGGGCTGGAACTGCCGGCACGACTGGTATCCCTACTTCCCAGGATTGAGCACGCCAAACTACAGCAAAAAAGAGCTGGAAGACTTAAATGCAAAAAATATTGAGTGGAATGGGAAGAAATACACGGAATACGAGATTTCCCAGATGCAGCGAGCACAGGAACGGAAAATTCGGGAGCTGAAACGGCAGACCGTGAAAATGCAGGATGCAGCGGATTTCACGGAGAATCCAGAATTGAAAGTAGCAGCTCAAGCAGATTATCAGGCAATGGCAGCGAAACTGAAAGCGGCGGAAAAGGATTTGCAGACGTTCTGTAAAGCCACTGGACAGGACAGAGATCGATTTCGGGAACAGGTGTATGGGTTCGGTCGGTCTGAAGCTCAGCGGGCGGTGCAGGCGGCGAAAAAGGCAAAGAGTAGCTTGACTTCTGGTGCGAAAAGTGGTATAATAGAATCACAGAAAGATTCCGTAAAAGATGATAAAATTAAGTGGAATCGAAAAGGCGAAAATCTGAATTCCGAACAAAAACGAGAATTGAGAGAATATGCAGAATCAAAAGGCATTGTTTTAACCGGATATGCAAAAACAGATGTAGATGTTTCTTTGATGAAAAAGGTTATGGATGATGCGGATTCTCTTTTGCAAAAGTATCCAGAATTGAGAGGCACGAAAGAGAAGCCATTTACTCTGAAAATTGTCAATGGCATGGAAGCAAATGACTTTGCAATGACATCAACCGGAAATGACAGTCATGTGATTCAATTGAATGCAAATGCTTTTCGGGATGAAAAGAAGCTTGCAGAAGAGTATCAAAAGCTTGTGGATGAAGGCTGGTTCGTAAAAGGAACGACTTATCATTCTATTGTGTTTCACGAGATTGGACATATGTATGCAAACGTGCACAAAGTGAATATCATGAATATTTGCAAAAAAATACTACCTGATTTAGATCAAGAAAAAATATTGATATATGTAAGTGAAAAACTATCAGAATATGCTATAGCTTTTGACGACGGAACAGAAATTATATCTGAGGTTTTTTCAAGTTATTTTGGTGGAAAACCAAACATGTTTGAAAAT
>JAEDGE010000137.1 GCA_016297675.1 Oscillospiraceae bacterium | reverse complement strand
GGTAATCTGTCCATCTCCGTCTACATCGGCTGCCAAGAAAGCAGATTCTTCGGTGTCGGCTGCCTGTGTCAGATTGGCTTCCAGTCCGGCGGACTGCTGGGCATAATACGTCAAAGTGGAAACGGCATCTTCTACAGAAACCGTGCCATCGCTGTCAATATCACCCAGATAATCATTTACAGATTGATAGACTTTTTCTGTTTCATAAGTATACATCACTGCAAGCCCATGTCGGATGACACTATTATTCACTGCATGAACAGAAGGCATTTCCATACAACCTGTCATAAAATATCGCAGCAACCCCCAATTATTTCCATCCCAATTACCTTTAGATAATGTCAATCGGTATATAATTTCATTATCATCGCTTAATTCTTCTATCTTTGCCAGATTCTCAACGGCTGCATTCTCTCCCAACCATGCAAAATCATCTTCCGTCAAAACAGTATCCGTATCCGTATACACCCAATATACATCTGTAAATTGGACAATATTCCCTCGTCTTAAACGCCTGTAACCTTTTTCAACAGAAACCTTTTGCACTGCATCAGAACAAATCAGTTTTTTTGCAACTGTATCTGCATCCGTATAAGTCCATTCAGAATCTGAAAAGTTTGCATATTCATAGTCTGCATCGCTGCTGTCTGTTACAATATAATCGCCGTCATCTAATAACGTCAACTGATATTGTTCGGAAAAAGCGGTTGTAAACGCTTCTGCATCTGCACAAGACACCCTCACAACATAATCCGCATCTTTATCGTAACATTCTCCAATATAAGCACCTTGCTCAGAAACCGGATACGCATATTCTTCCATACAGTAACCATTGTTATGTGAAGTATATGTATAAATCGTACCATCTTCTGCAATCACTGTGGAAGCAGGCACATCATATGCTACGGCAGTTGGCATTTGTAGACACAATCCGCTAACCGCCATGCTGATACCCACTAAAAACGCCATTCCTTTTTTCATAAAAATCACCATTCCTTTCTTCATCCTTACCACGCAGTATCCAGACCAGCGGACTTTTTCGCATAATGGGTCAGAATGGCTACAGCATCTTCTACGGTAATCTGTCCATCTCCGTCTACATCGGCTGCCAAGAAAGCAGATTCTTCGGTGTCGGCTGCCTGTGTCAGCTTTGCCTCCAGTCCGGCAGACTGCTGGGCGTAGTATGTCAGAGCGGAAACGGCATCTTCTACGGAAACAATACCATCACCATCTATATCCCCATAAGAAATCGCATATGGATTCTCTAACAATACAAAAGAAGGATCTCCTGTTGGCGTGGATGTCATAAGATGCATCAAATAAGGTACAGTCACATTGGTAACAAAATCCATTTCTAAAAATGCCTTTAACATTTCTACAACACCTTGACAGGATTTTTGTCCTGGCGTTTCTATTGTCAACCAATATGAGTCTGAAAGCGTATTCTCTGTTTCCCTTTTCTCAATAGAAGAAACAGCATAGGGTAAATCACTGCACTGCTCCATATCAAACGGCGTTCCGGCAACTACAGATACTCCAATTTTACAAGTATCAGCCGGTTCATAATCTAATATATCCATTTTAAAATCCGCATAAATATCATAAACAGCTTCTACGCCGCTCAGCTGATATAACTCTTCTTCCGGATAAGAAACATCACTGGACATAATATAAACACAATTCAAATCCCAATCTGATGGAATCAGTACCTTGGTATCAGAAGCCCAGCAATAACAAATATTTTCAAAATCGAATTCACTTGCCGGTGTTGCAGTCAAATAAGAAGAAATGGCTGCCATTTCTTCTGTATCCGGCACAGTATTTGCATCTTTCATCACAACTGCCATATAACCTGTTTGCCTGGTTCCAGAGTAATATGTATCTTCTGTTGTGTCGCTAAATGTAATATAATCTGCACTGGAGTCACCACTTATAAAGGTAATACTATGTTCATCGGATGACACAACATCTTCCTTGCTCCACGCAAAAGCAGGAATGGACAACGTACTTGTCAGCAAAATTGCTGCAAGAACCGATGCAAAAACTTTCTTTTTGTTTGTCATAAAAATCACCTTTTCCTTTCTTATGATAGCGTACTGCCTATTACGGCAAATGCTATTTCCTTTCTTTCTCATCCTCTTTTTATCCCAATACCTTACATCCTGATAACAATATTATAGCACCATTTTCTTCCTCTGTCAATTGTAAAATCGCCTAATTTTTATCTATTATTTTTAGAAAAAATATACAAATATAACAAAAAGTGGTGGTACAATTTCCTCGTACCGCCACTTCTGTTTCATAGATTCAATTCTCGCATCCGAAGAGACAAGACACGATTTTCTTATTTTGCCTTCGTTTCCACTTCTTCCTTCAGCTTTGCCAGCAGTTCCGGCATGGTCATACTGCCTAAATCCCCATTCTTTCTGGAACGAACTGCAACCGTTTTCTGTTCCACTTCGTTGTCCCCGATGGTAATCATATACGGCACTTTCTCCACGACAGCCTGCCGAATCTTATAGCCAACCTTCTCCGCTCTGCTGTCCACTTCGCAACGCAGACCAGCTGCCTGCAACTGGTGCAGTACTTCATAGGTGTAGTCCAGATGACGGTCTGCAATCGGAATCAGCCGTACCTGCTCCGGTGCAATCCACAGCGGCATTGCCCCTGCAAAATGCTCAATCATATAGGCAAGTGTCCGCTCATAGCAGCCCAGAGATGTTCTGTGAATGATATACGGCAGCTTCTTCTGTCCGTCTTTATCTGTATAGTACATACCAAACCGCTGTGCCAGCAGCATATCAATCTGAATCGTGACAAGGGTATCTTCCTTGCCGTAAACATTCTTATACTGAATGTCCAGCTTTGGCCCATAGAAAGCGGCTTCGTCAATGCCAATCGTGTATTCCAAACCAAGGTGATCCAGAATATTGCCCATGGCACGCTGTGCCTCTTCCCACTGTTCCGCCGTGCCTTCGTACTTGTTGTTCGGGTTTGCCGGATCCCACTGCGAGAACCGGAAGGTACAGTCTTCCAGCAGTCCAACCGTATCCAGCATATATTTTGCCAGTTCCAGACAGCCCTTGAACTCTTCTTCGAGCTGATCCGGACGGAGAATATAGTGTCCCTCTGAGATGGTGAACTGCCGTACCCGAATCAAACCGTGCATTTCACCGCTGTCTTCATTCCGGAACAGAGTAGAAGTCTCTACCAGACGCATCGGCAGATCCCGATAGGAACGAGCTCTGTTCAGATAAACCTGATACTGGAACGGACAGGTCATCGGACGCAGGGCAAAGCATTCCTTTGTTTCATCATATGGATCGCCCAGAATGAACATGCCATCCAGATAGTGATCCCAGTGACCGGAAATCTTATAAAATTCCCGTTTTGCCATCAATGGGGTTTTCGTCAGCAGACAGCCCTTGGACTGTTCCACGTCTTCCACCCAGCGTTGCAGCAACTGTACCACTCTTGCTCCCTTCGGCAGCAACACCGGCAGACCTTGACCAACCACATCTACGGTGGTGAAATATTCCAGTTCTCTGCCCAGCTTGTTGTGATCCCGCATTTTTGCTTCTTCGAGCTGTTTCAGGTGTTCCTCCAGCATAGAAGCCTTCGGGAACGCAACAGCATAGACACGGGAGAGCATTTTATTCTTTTCGGAGCCTCTCCAGTAGGCACCCGTACAGGACAACAGCTTGAATGCCTTGATGACACCTGTCTTCATCAGATGCGGACCGGCACACAAATCGGTAAAATCGCCCTGCCGGTAGAAGGAAATCGGTTCGCCCTTTCCAGCGTGTTCCTCACAGAGTTCTACCTTATACGGTTCTTCCTGCTCTTTCAGGAAGGAAATAGCTTCCTCTGGGGACAGGGTAAACTGTTCGAGTTCTGCATTTTCCTTGACGATTTTCTTCATCTCTGCTTCGATTTTCCGCAGTTCCTCGGCAGAAAACGGCTTTTCTACATCAAAATCATAGTAGAATCCATTGTCAATTGCCGGACCAATGGCAAGCTTGGCATTCGGATACAGCCGCTTGACCGCCTGTGCGAGGACATGCGAAGCAGTGTGCCAGAAGGTTTTTTTGCCGTCTGGATCGTCAAAGGTGAGGACTTCAAAGGTGCAGTCCGCTGTCAGCTTTGTACGGAGGTCGCAGACTTCGCCGTTGATTTTCACACAGCAAGCAGCTTTGTACAGACCCATTCCGATTTCTTTTACGATGTCTGCGGCAGACTGACCGGATGTAAATTCCCGCAAGCTGCCGTCTTTCAGTTGTAATTGTGGCATAATAAAGACTCCTTTTTATAAATTTTTTTAGATTACAAGATTAGTTCCTCCGCCGAACGGCGAAATAAAAAGTTTTTCGGTGCAGCAGTTTTTCAAAAATGCTGCCGAGGTGTGGGCGAGTAGCCCACATTTTTGCGAAGCAAAAAGAAAAGCAAGCATATTAAAATTAAGAAATCACAAAACAGTCAACATCCATCGCCCATCTAAAATTTTCTATCGAATTTGCAACAAGACTGCACGGGGGCGATGGATGCTTACATAGGCAAGCTGGGGGTGTCCCCCAGCCTTGCCGGCGGAGTTCAGACCGTTTGATTGAGAGGATGTGCATGAATCGCTTCTTAGGGAACCCTTTTCCGAACCGTCCGGCGAATACGCTTCGCTGTTCGCCTGTGACCGCTGTCCGCCCTGTTCTGTACTCCAATTTGCAGTCTGACTACACTAAATTTCTGTATTTCGTGTCGTTTTGTTTTTTCAGAAGGCGGACAGCGGTATCTTGTTTCTCATCCATTGACCGATTCCAACTCGTTTGCTTTGCAAGGGTGGCAGCTTGCCCCCCTTTTTTAGAGGATGCCCTTCCCCTTTGTCGGCTACGCCGACATTTCCCCACACTGTCA
>JAEDGE010000136.1 GCA_016297675.1 Oscillospiraceae bacterium | reverse complement strand
GTTGTAAGTATACCGTCAAACGAAAACAGTTTTACAAGTCCCCTTGCCCTTACAAACTGAGAACAAAGTGACCTGAATGCCGAGGTGCAGACGTAAACAAGGAGCAAAACAGTATATCCGTTCACAAAGCTGAGAAAATGAAACAGAGGAGAAAAAACAAGCATCGAGATAAGTCCAAGACCGCAAAGACACGTTGCAGATGTAAAAACCTCACGCTTATCATAATTATTGTCAAGCCCGTACCTTATAATCGCCTCTGTTATAGAAAGAGTAAATATCGGCAGCAGAAAATTTGCCGTTATTTCTAGCAATTCCTTAGTACTGCTGTCCGAAGGACTTAGATATTTTGAATAGAGATAGGAAAGAAGATATACAAGAATTTTTGAGCCGAAATTTCCTACTGCAAAAATAAATGTATTCATTGCAAGTTTTTTATATTTATTCATTTCAACACTCCAGATTATATGATATGTAATTTTTATTATACCACATTTTTTTGTCGTTGTCGATTGTTGTCAAAAAAATAAAATGCAATATTTACAAAATAAATTGACTTTTTCCGACTTTTATGGTAATATAAAAGAGATGTGCAGATGGCACATGGAATCCATTCCTTCCGCTGTGCTTAGCCAAACGGGACGCTTTGAAAGCAGCGAATGAAGAATTCTAAAAAATAAAAAAGGAGAATGTTACACTATGACAACCGCAATTACCCTTGCGATGCTGATTGTATACATTGCCATTATGATGGGCATTGGTGTATATACAGCAGGCAAAATGAAATCCGTCAATGACTTTGTGCTTGGCGGTCGCAGCGTCGGCTCCTGGCTGACTGCCTTCGCCTACGGCACTTCGTATTTTTCCGCCGTGGTATTTATTGGATATGCCGGACAGTTCGGCTGGAACTACGGCGTTTCTGCCACATGGATCGGCATTGGAAATGCTGTACTGGGCAGTGCACTGGCATGGATGGTATTGGGAAGGCGTACTCGTCTGATGAGCCACCATTTACAGGCAAAGACCATGCCAGAATTCTTCGGCGTTCGCTTTCAGTCTACCGGCTTAAAGATTGCCGCTGCTCTGATTGTTTTCGTCTTTCTGATTCCTTACACTGCTTCGGTTTATAATGGACTGTCCCGTCTGTTCAATATGGCATTTCAGCTGGAATCAGAAGCTTCCTATCGCATTATTATCATTGCAATGGCAATTATCACTGCCATCTATGTCATTCTGGGTGGCTATGCTGCAACAGCTCTGAATGACTTTATTCAGGGCATTGTAATGTTGATTGGCATTGCTGCTGTTGTTTTCTGCACCTTGCAGAATCAGGGCGGTTTTTCCGCTGCCATGCAGAAGATGGGGGAAATCGAACAGGGGCAGTATGCTACACTGTTTGGTCCTGACCCGCTGAACCTGCTTGGAGTAGTCATTCTAACCTCTTTGGGCACTTGGGGTCTGCCGCAGATGGTACATAAATTTTATGCCATCAAGAGTGCAGATGGCGTTCGGAAGGGTGCCATTATTTCCACGATTTTTGCACTGGTCGTAGCCGGTGGTTCTTATTTTCTGGGTGGCTTTGACCGGCTGTTCTGTACATTGGATGCCAACGACAGCACAAAGACCGCAATTGCCACACTCTCCAATGGAAAGCCGGAATTTGATGCCATGATTCCCGCTGTTCTGCAATCTGCTTTGCCGGATTTGCTGATTGGACTGGTGGTGGTACTGGTACTGTCGGCATCTATGTCCACGCTGTCCTCTCTGGTGCTGACCTCCAGTTCTACAATGACGATTGATTTTATCCGTCCTCGAATGAAACAGAAAAGCGAGAAAAAAGAAGTAATTCTCATGCGAATCCTGATTGCTGCCTTTTTAATTGTTTCTGTCCTGATTGCGTTCAATAAGAATGCATCCATTTCCACTTTGATGTCCTACTCATGGGGGGCACTGGCAGGGGCATTCTTAGGACCGTTTGTCTTTGGACTGTACAGCAAGAAAACCACGGTTCCTGCTGTTTGGACGAGCTTTCTTCTGGGTGTCGGCGGTACAGTTGCCCATATGATTCTGTTTGGATTTGGCTGGTTCCCGTCTCTGACAAAGGCAGCTGCCGCTTTGCCGCTGAATCTGGCTTCGCCCATTAACATCGGGGCAATTCTGATGATTTTGTCCCTGATTGTGGTACCGGTTGTCAGTGCCTTTACAAAGGTAAAGGACAGCAACGCTGTGGAAGCAGCATTTACCTGCTATCAAAAATAAAAAGTCTTTGTTCATGGCGTGTCTTTCGTAAGAGAGATACGCCGTTTCTTTTTCGTCGATGAGAGACTGCTTCCACTAAAAAACCAAAGCCTCCATTTTTCTATGTTAAATCGTCTTCCCCGTCCGCACAGAACGGGGAAGATTTTTTCTGTTTTCTTATCCTCTTTTCTTTTTATGACATTGCTGTATTAGAACGCCAAGCCCTGCAACCACTGCCATAATCCCTGCCACAAGGGCTACCATCTTCCAGTTCCCTGTCCAAAGGCTGCTCCCCATCTTCACGGTCAGTGCCATTGCCGGCAGTCTGGCAATGGTGGTCAAAAAGAACAACGGCAGCGGCGGAATGGTCTTATTGAATGCCACAATATACGTCAATGCATCTTTCGGTAAGCCTGGACACAAAAATAACAAAAATACAATCCGTTCCATTTTCCTGCGATTCTGCAAAAACGCAAACCGTTTCAGATGTTCCTCTTTGACAAACAACTCCAGCAGCGGTCTGCCAATCCACTGCACTAAGTAATACACCAGTGCTGTCCCCAAAAAAGAACCCGCCAGACTGAGCAAAATTCCTGGAACGGTTCCAAATACCGCTCCCCCAATCATCGGCACAGGTCCGCCCGGAATAAATGCCACAACAATCTGTACCACCTGCAACAGCACAAACAACAACGGTGCAAAGATGCCGAATGACTGAATTTTTTCAATGATTTGCTCTTTTCCGCCTTCCTGCAACATCAGTTTGCCAACCGGAATCATCAGAATACTAACAATTAGAAGCACCAGCAGCAACAATCCTGCTGAGAACAAAATGCTCCATCTCGTTCGTTTTTTCGCCGTCTGCACTGACTGTTGATTCTCCTGCGGCATCCTTACCGCAGAAATCTGTTTCTTTTTCATTGATTCCTTCCCCTTTTCCTCTGTATCCATGTTTCTTTTGTTTCTTTTTCTGGCGATGGATGAAATTTCCTATCTTTAGTATACCCTGTTTTACGTAAAATTGCAAATCATTTCGTGATATTTTTGCGAAAACCGCTTTTGTCCTGCTTTTTTGTTGTATCTTTCCCACATTCCTTCCCAAATATTGTGCTGCTTGTGTGAAAGATACATGATATTTTTCAAAAAGGACTTGACGAAATCGTCAAAATGCAGTATAATGAACACGTCATAACGAAAAAATCAAAAAAACACTTGACTTGTACAGGAAAATGCGATATAATGAATCTCGTTGCTATTGTACAAGCAGAAACAAAAAGAGAATCCAATTTTAGAAAGGAACATTTGATATGAAAGCAAGAAATGCAAAAGTAACAGCCGTTCTTCTGGCGTGTTTTTTGGGGATGACCGCTGTCGGCTGTTCCGGAGACAAGGAAACTTCCAGCAAGCAGAGCGATAAGGACAGCAGTACTGCCGGCATTTCCGCAGCAACTCTGCCAGTGGAAACGGATGAAAAAGGCGAAACCGTAACCGATGCCAGTGGGCAACCGGTTCTGGCATCTGGTGCCACCGATTTTATGGTAAAAGAAATTGAATTTACATGGGGTGCAAAAAATAACACCGCTGATGCAGATACACAGGATCCCACAGAAGCTCCGACAGCGGCACAGGCAAATGCCAATGGACAGACTGTTACTTCTTATGTTGCTGTGACCGATGATGGTGGCAACAAGGTGGTAGACGACAACGGAAAGGTTGTCACAGAACTGGTTACTGTTCCGGCTCCGCAGGGCGGCGATGCCAATACGGAAAACAACGGCGGCAATGCTTCTGAAACCACTGTTGCCGGTGGCAACAACAATGCTGCTACAGAGGACAACCAGAATGCTGCTGCACCTTATACCCCGAAAACCGATCGTTTCCAAGCTTACTGGATGGATATGTCCCAAAATAAGGATATCATTTTCAATGGTGATTTCATTGATATTACCTTTAAAGTAAAGGAAACCACACCGGACGGTAACTATATTATCAATCTGGCAACCCCGACCAATGCAAGTGAATTTGCAAACTGGGATGCAAAGGCATTGGTGCCAGCCATTACTAACGGCTGCATCACTGTTGGCAATGCCACTCCAGAAGCACAGACAGCTACCAATGCCAGTGACTTCAAACTGACAGCAGATTCTCTGACCGCTCAGCCAGGTGAAACCGTCACCATGCGAATTCAGATTGCAGATAATCCAGGAATGGTTGCGTTTGTACTGCGTCTGGATTATGACAGCAATGCACTCGAAATTGTAGATGCTACAGTTGGCAGTGACTGCGAAGCAGCTCTGCGAAAGGGATTAAATAGCTAACGCCAATCCTTTCTGAAAATCAAAATAACCTTTGGAGCATAGTTTTCTATGCTCCACTATCTGGGTGTGGCGCAGATGGTAGCGCGCTACCTTGGGGTGGTAGAGGCCGCCGGTTCAAGTCCGGTCACTCAGACCAAGCAAAAACCGCTTGATTTCGGGATTTTTCCCAGGTCGGGCGGTTTTTATTTTTGACGAAAAAACAGGGTGACGAAAAAATGACGAAAATGGTGCATCAAAATTTTAAATCTATATAATAAAAAAAACCGCCCCACCGGATAGAAGAAATCCAGCGGAGCGGTTTTTGTTCGTCTGCCTATTGGACGGTCAGCGAATCTATTACTATGATATCACAT
>JAEDGE010000135.1 GCA_016297675.1 Oscillospiraceae bacterium | reverse complement strand
TTGGCGCAGAAAGAGGGATTTGAACCCTCGCGCCGGTTTCCCGACCTACTCCCTTAGCAGGGGAGCCCCTTCACCACTTGGGTATTTCTGCAAGTGTGAACGCATGATGTTATAAAAATAGAATGGCGGAGAGGGTGGGATTCGAACCCACGGTTCCTTGCGGAATCACTGGTTTTCAAGACCAGCTCCTTAAACCACTCGGACACCTCTCCTGATGTGAACGGTTTTGCTTGCTTCCCATCAGAATCAGCTTTATTATTATAACATAGGCAAGTGAGTTTGTCAACTGGTTTTTTCTTTTTTTAATAAAAGAAAGAAAAAATAGTGAAAAGATAAAAAAACAAAAGAAATAGGAGAAAAAAGAAAAGAAAAACAGGGTGCAACTTATTTTATTGCACCCTGCTCATTTCATAGGAGGCGTAGAATTAATCTTCTCCCTGTAAAGCATCGTATCCGGTTTCACCAGTACGAACCTTTACCACTTCCTCTACATCGTAAACAAAAATCTTACCATCACCAATCTGACCAGTATAAAGTACCTTCTTGCAAATATTCAAGATCGTATCTACTGGAATGCTGGTAACAACAATTTCAACCTTTACCTTTGGCAGCAGCTTCGGTCCATCAACACGAACACCACGATAATATTGTGAGTTGCCCTTTTGTGCACCGTAGCCCTGTACCTGTGTCACAGTCATGCCATTGACACCAATCTTGTTGAGAGAAGCTTGCAGAACTGCCAGCTTTTCCTGCTTGCAGATGACAACAATTTTGGACATCTTTGCTGTACCGCTTGCCGGTTTTACAATCAGCTGCGGTTCCGGCAGGTCAACACCAGCAACAGATGCATTCTCTGTATCCATAGAAACAGTTGCAGCAGATGGCATAAAGTCTGCATAAGCAGAAGGCAGATTGTGTTCTGTGATATCCAAACCAATGACTTCTTCTTCCGCAGAAGCACGCAAGCCAATGGTGTGCTTAATAATCAGGAAGGTAATTGTAATCATGACCGCAGTCCATGCACCGATTGCCAACAGACCAAGCAGCTGAGAACCCAGCAGGCTGAAACCGCCGCCATAGAACAGACCAGTACATTCGGAGAGTGGTGCATCTGGTGTTGCAAACAAACCAACTGCAATAATGCCCCAAATACCATTGAAACCGTGAACAGCCACTGCACCAACCGGATCATCGACATGCAGGATATGATCCAGCAGCCATACGCCAAAGCAAACCAGTAAACCAGAAACAAGACCAACAATAACGGCACCAAATGCGTCTAATACATCACAACCAGCGGTAATACCAACCAGACCAGCAAGAGAAGCATTCAAACACATGGAAACATCCGGCTTGCCGTATTTAATCCATGTGAAAATCATGCAGACAAATGTTGCAATTGCTGGTGCAATTGTGGTCGTAACAAAGATAGAACCAAGCTGAGAAACAGAAGTTGCAGCAGCACCATTAAAGCCATACCAACCAAACCAGAGGATAAAGCAACCCAATGCACCAATTGTCAAAGAGTGACCAGGAATCGCATTGACTTTGATTTTTCCATCTTCGCCTTTTGTGAATTTACCAATCCGAGGACCAAGAATGGCGGCACCAATCAAGGCACAAACACCACCGACATAGTGGATCGCACCAGAACCGGCAAAATCATGGAATGGTGTACTCAAAGTGGACAGCCAACCGCCACCCCATACCCAGTGTGCTTCCACCGGATAAATAATAGCTGAAATCACTGCGGAATAAATACAATAGGAAATAAATTTAGTACGCTCTGCCATTGCACCAGAAACAATCGTGGAAGCGGTTGCACAGAAGACTAAGTTAAATATGAAGCCTGACCAGTCAAAATTTGCATAGTCGGAGAAAATATCAAATCCCGGTTTGCCAATTAAACCGATACAATCTTCACCGAGCAGCAGACTGAAACCAATGAGAATGAAGACTACTGTACCAATACAGAAGTCCATCAGGTTTTTCATAATGATATTACCGGCATTCTTGGCTCTGGTAAAACCTGTTTCTACCATTGCAAAGCCACACTGCATAAAGAAAACCAGTGCCGCACCGACTAAGAACCAAACGCCAAATACTTCGCCACTAATGAGATCTAACAATTTTGTTTCATCCATTCTGACTCATCCTTCCATGTTGTAAAATTATTTCGGAAAAGCGGCCCCTTCTTTTGCCGAAACACGAACAAAAAAGGTGCTGGATAGGGAAACATCCCTATCCAGCACCTTTGCTGTTTCTACTTGTTATTATATCGGATTTTTATCCGTTTGTCAACAGAAAATTTGCTACAAATTTCAAATCAATTCTACAGCGTTTTTGTTTGTTTTTTTCAAATTCCATCGGATATTCACAGGATACACACAAAAGTTATTGTTTTTTACCAAATGACTCTGTCAACATGACTGCTGTTTTTGCCAGATAGTCAATTTCTGCGGTTTCCAGTGTTCCAGCATCACAGGCAGCAGCCACATTCGGATCCAATGGAATACGTTCCAGTACCGGAACGGCATGACTGTCTACATGGTCATCTTTTCCGAATAGTGGGATTTCCTTGCCGCAGTCCGGACAACGGAGAAACCGCATATTTTCCACCATACCCAACACCGGAACATGCATCATCTGTGCCATATTCATTGCCTTGTCCACAATCATGGAAACCAGTGACTGTGGTGTGGAGACAATCAGAATGCCGTTAATCGGTAGGGATTGGAAGACCGTCAGCGGTACATCACCAGTCCCCGGCGGCATATCCACAAATAAAAAGTCTACATCGCCCCAGCGAACATCTTCCCAGAACTGCTTGACTACGCCGGAAATAACCGGACCTCTCCAGAGTACAGGGTCGGTTGCATTCGGCAAAAGCAGATTCATAGACATGATTTTCAAGCCGCTTTCGGTGACATTTGGCAGAAGAGAATTTTCCGCTGCTTCAGCTGGTTTGGAAATCCCAAAGATTTTTGGAATAGAAGGGCCTGTAATATCGGCATCCAGAATCGCAGCATGATAACCGAGCCGCTGGGTCTGAATGGCGAGCAGGCTGGTGACGAGTGATTTTCCAACACCGCCTTTACCGCCGACAACTGCAATGACATTTTTCACGCCACTGGTATTTTCCTTTACTCTCTTTTCGTGTTCTGCATCCTGTGTGCTGCAACTGCCGTTGCTGCCGCAGGATTCACACTGATGATTGCATTGTTCTTCCATATTGCAATCCTCCTTTTACAATGATAATAGTTATAGCAATGGAGCAAATAGCCCCAGTACATAGCTGTTGCATTTTTGATACCATTTTCGGTTTTTACAGTCTTCCAATGT
The DNA here is from genome assembly GCA_016297675.1 of Oscillospiraceae bacterium. Taxonomy (GTDB): domain Bacteria; phylum Bacillota; class Clostridia; order Oscillospirales; family Ruminococcaceae; genus Ruminococcus_C. The sequence continues at coordinate 1,616 of JAEDGE010000135.1, read as the reverse complement.
GATTGGTTGTGACCGCTGCTGTGTTTTCAGGAAATCCGCCAACATGGTTTGAATGACATCGCAGCGATAAATCAGAGATGCACATTCAAAGTGCAGGTACAGGCTGCGGTAGTCCAGATTGATGGTTCCCAGTACTGCCAATTCATCATCTACGACAAAACACTTTGCATGAATAAAACCGGGGGTATATTCAAAAATTTTTACGCCTGCTTCTAACAGCTCTCGATAGTAATTCCACGCAATCTGATAAACATACCATTTATCCGGAATATGTGGGGTAATAATTCGTACATCCACGCCCTTTTCGGCTGCCAGTTTGAGTGCGGTGAGCAGATCATGGTCAGGAATCAGATAAGGGGTTTCAATATAAATATAGCGTTTTGCATTGGAAATCAAGTCCAAATAAACCATAACCCCTTTTAAGTCATTCGCGGTTGGGCTGTCACCAAAAGGCTGAATAAAGCCGCCGTTGGTTTGTTTCGGCAGTTTTGTCGGGCGATACTGGGCGTATGCTTCCTGTTTATTGGGCTGATGCATATTCCAAAGCTGCAAAAACATCATGGTATAGCTCCAAACAGCTGCCCCTTCCAACATAATGGCAGTGTCTTTCCAGTGTCCAAACCGAACTTTTTCATTGATATATTCATCCGCAAGATTTGTTCCGCCATTAAAAGCGATGTTGCCATCAATGACGAGAATTTTCCGATGATCTCGGTTATTTTGTGCAGACGAGAGCAGCGGACGAAACGGATTGAAGACTTTGCACTGAATATGATGTTTTTTTGCAATTTCAATAAAATCGTCTGTTGAGAAAAATTTTGTGCCAATGCCATCATACATCAGTCGGATTTCTACGCCAGCACGGGAACGGTCAATTAAGATTTCCAGAAACTCGTCCCACATTTTTCCCGGTGCAATGATAAAATATTCAATGAAAATAAAACGTTTTGCCTGTCGCAGACGATTTTTTATCTCTGCAAACTGGTCTTCTCCGAGTGGGAAATAGGTAACATTGGTTTGTTCATAGACCGGAAAACCAGTGCGTTGCAGGTAAGTGGAAAGGTTATAGAGCTGTCGGCTGTCTTCCAACAAGTGCTTTGCAGCATCTGGTTCTTGCGGTAGCAAAGAGCGTGTCTTTTTCATCTGTTCTTCATAGTTGTGGAAAAAGTTGCGAGTATCCTTTCTGGTTTTGAGAAAGAGGTAGCTCAGACCGCCAAAAATCGGCAGGACTGCAATGACTACCAGCCAGGAAATTTTATAGCTTGGATTTTTTCTGGAATTTGTGATATAAATAATCATCACACCATTTAACAGGAGCAGTGCACCGTATACCCATGCATAATTTTGATTTAAAAATAAAACGGATAGAACTAAGAATGCCAGCTGTATCAGCATGAGTAAAATGTATAGCGTATTTTGACTGAACAAAAATTTCCATATTTTTTTCAACATAAAGCCCTCCTGTCATCTGGTCGACCTGTCTGGAAATCACTGCTGTTATTATAGCACAATAAAATGAAAATTGCAAGCTAATAGAGGTATTGTGCGATTTACAACAAAACACACAAAAATTCTTGACAGAAAAGGAAAAACGTGATAGGATGAAATCAGAAGAA
>JAEDGE010000134.1 GCA_016297675.1 Oscillospiraceae bacterium | reverse complement strand
CCGCAGTCGCCTGCGGCGTAAAATTGATACCATCATTTAAAAATTGATTTCCGTGACAGCAAGCAGACCGTAAACCGCATCATAAATCCGTTTGGCAACGTAAGGATGATTCATGGTATATAGATGAATACCGTCCACATCCTGAGAAATCAGATCTACAATTTGTTCGATGGCATACGCAATGCCGGCATCTCTCAATGCTTCCGGATTGTTTTCGTACCGTTCCATCATTTTTAGAAACTTTTTGGGCACCTTGATTCCACAGAGCTTTACCATGCGTTCGATTTGCGCTTTGTTGGTAACAGGCATGATACCTGCTTCAATGGGAACATGGATCCCTGTGGCAACTGCACGCTCCCGAAATGCATAAAAAGAATCATTGTCCAGAAACAGTTGCGTGATAAGATGCGATACACCGCAATCTACTTTTTGCTTTAGAAAGTGTAGATCCTCTGCAATATTTTTGCTTTCCGGATGTCCCTCCGGATAACAGGCTGCAAGGATATTGAAATCATAATGCTTCTGAATAAATTCAATCAAATCGCTTGCATGGCTGAAATCTCCGGCAGGAACAGTACTTGGAGAAATATCTCCCCGCAAAGCAAGGATATTTTCAATGTCGTTTTCCTGAAGACTATCCAAAATCTGCACAGCTTGATTTTTTGTAATACCAATACAGGGCAGATGGGCTACGCTTTCAATCCCATATTTATGTTTGACATCAGAGGCAATCTGAATGGTTTTGCTGCCGTTGGTTCCACCGCCTGCACCGTAGGTCACACTGATAAAGTCAGGGTGCAATTCTGTCAGACCATCCAGTGTCCGGTAAATGATGCTTTCATCCGCAGTTGGCTTGGGTGGGAAAATCTCAAAAGACAGAACTGTCTTTTCCCGAAAAAGCTTAGAAGTTTTCATTGCGAATCTCCTTTACAGCATTTACCAGATTTTCAAGGCTTGGAACGGTTTCTGCATTGCCTCTGGTTTTCAGTCCGCAGTCTGGATTGACCCAAAGTTTTTCTACCGGAATCCGTTCCAGCATCTTATGCAGGGCAGTCTTAATCTCCTCTTTAGAGGGAACTCTCGGCGAATGAATGTCATACACACCCGGTCCGACTTCGGTGCGGAAATGGTTTTCTTTCAGCACATCCAAAATGGATAGGTCAGAACGGCTTGCCTCAAACGTAATGACATCTGCATCCATATCGTCAATTTCCTTGATGATATCTGCAAATTCACTATAGCACATATGCGTATGTATCTGCGTTTCCGGCTTTACACCGCTGTGAACCAGACGAAATGCAGGAATTGCCCAATCCAGATAGTCGCTTTTCCAGTCGGACTTTCTCAACGGCAGCTTTTCCCGAAGAGCCGCTTCATCTACTTGAATGATACGGATTCCATTTGCTTCTAAATCAAGGACTTCTTCCCGAATAGCAAGGGCAATCTGATAAGCACTCTCTTTCAAAGAGAGATCTTCACGAGGGAATGACCAGTTGAGAATGGTGACCGGTCCTGTCAGCATACCCTTCATCGGCTTGTCTGTCAGGCTTTGGGCATACTTTGACCACTTCACTGTCATAGACTTTGCACGGGAAATATCACCCCATACAATTGGCGGTTTCACACAGCGTGTGCCGTAGGACTGTACCCATGCTTTTTCTGTGAAAAGGTAGCCATCCAAGCATTCCCCGAAATATTCCACCATGTCATTTCGTTCAAATTCTCCGTGCACCAGTACATCCAGTCCGATTGTTTCCTGTAATTTTACACATTCCGCAATTTTTTCTTTCATATAGGTTTCATACTGTGTTTCTGTGATTTCACCTTTGCGGAATGCTGCACGGTTTGCTCTGACCTCTGCCGTCTGTGGGAAAGAGCCAATCGTTGTGGTTGGCAGAATTGGCAGCTTAAAACGCTCTTTCTGGATTTTTTCACGCTCTGCAAAGACAGGCAGCCTGACAAAATCCTGCTCTGAGAGTACGGCAACCTTTTTCTGCACTTCCGGATTGCTGCCGCCTCGGGGTTCCATAAAGAGATATAAATTATGCTGATATTCTTCTGTTTCAACATGTGTTTCTGATGCAAGGATTCTTTTCAATTCCGCCAGTTCCGAAAGCTTTTCCTCTGCATAGGCGAAGTGTTTTTGATAGCTGTCTGCCAGCTTTGTTTCATTTTTTAATGTGTACGGCACATGCAGTAGAGAACAGGAGGTGTTCAGCACGATTTCTCCACAGTGCTTTTGCAGTTCCGAAATGGTCAGGAGTGTATGGCTGTAGTGATTTCTCCAGATGTTCTTGCCGTTTACAACACCTGCAAAGAGAGCCTTTTCTTTTGGGAATCCGTTTTGCTGGACAAGCGTGAGAGACTGTTTTCCCTCTACAAAATCCAGACCGATGCCGTCAAAATCAAGCGTGCAAAGTTCACTGTAACAATCACGTACATCGCCGAAATAAGTTTGCAGCAAAACCTTTATGCCATGTTTTTCTGCTAAAATTTTCTCATACAGCTGTATAAACAATGCCTTATCCTCTGCCGTCATATCCAGAACAAGGCAGGGTTCATCCAGCTGTACCCATTCTGCACCCAGTCCTGAAAGCTGTTTCAGAATCTCACCATATGCAGCAATGATGGGGAAAACAAAATCTGCTGCTGCTTTCTCTCCGGTATATTTTGCAAGCTTCAAAAATGTATAGGGACCAATGAGGACTGGTTTTGTCTTGATACCGTTTTCCATTGCTTCTGTGAACAATGCAAAAGGTTTGCTGCCGGTCAGCTTGATTTCTGTGTGATCGTCCATTTCCGGCACCATGTAGTGATAGTTGGTATTGAACCACTTTTTCATGGCAAATGCTTTGACATCGCCTTTTTCGCCCTGATAGCCTCTCGCCATAGCAAAATAGGTGTCCAGCTCTGACAAGTCCAGATTCCGGTATCTGTCGGGAACTGCGTTCAGGAGAACTGCTGTGTCCAGCATACCATCATAGAAAGAAAAGTCATTGGAGGGAATGAAGTCCAGTCCGCTTTCACGCTGTACGGTCAGATTTTCCAGCCGCAATTTTTTTGCTGTTTTCTGCAGTGCATCTGCGGCAATCTCATTTCTAAAATATTTTTCACTTGCGAATTTCAGTTCTCGCAAAGAGCCGATTCGGGGATATCCGATAATGGATGTTTTCATGCTATAATCGCCTTTCTTATGGATTTGTATTGATTATAGCACACTTCTTGCGGTATGTGGTAACTCCTGTTTTTTATGGTCAGACATAGTTTAAAGCTATTGCAATGCAAACGACATTGCACATTTGATTGATTCCTTTGATTCAGAATATTTTTATTTTTCTGTACGCATATTCCTGCTCCCATGATTAAATGATATAGTACCAGCTTTCATCCTGTTCCAGTTCTGCACTTTCCACAGGATGTGCAGAATCATAATTGTATCTCAATTCTTGATTTTTAATGCTGACTCTTGTGCCATCAGGAATTGATTTTGTAATAAAAGCATTTCCTCCAACCACAACATCTTTTCCAACTACAGTTTCTCCACCAAGAATAGAAGCACCTGAGTAAATGGTAACGTTATCAAGAATTGTCGGATGACGCTTTTGATTTTTCAATTTCTGACCACCCCGTGTAGACAATGCACCCAATGTAACACCCTGATAAATCTTCACATTATCACCAATTACTGTAGTTTCCCCGATCACAATCCCCGTACCATGATCAATAAAAAAATACTTGCCGATGGTGGCACCCGGATGAATATCAATTCCTGTTTTACTGTGAGCGTATTCTGTCATGATTCTCGGAATCAGCGGAACGCCTAACACATACAACTCATGGGCAATGCGATTCACCAGAATGGCATAAAGTCCCGGATATGAGAAAATAATTTCATCTTTGTTGTATGCCGCAGGATCGCCATCAAAAGCCGCCTGCACATCCGTTTCGATGTACGCTCTGATTTTAGGAAGCTGCTGCAAAAATGCAAACGTCATCTCTTCTGCTTTTTCTATCCGCTTGCTCTCATCCACATTCTCAAACGCAGGAACATATTCCAGAACAATGGAAATCTGCTTGACCAGATTGTAAATCACATCCTCCAACAACATGGAAATACTGTTTCGTACAGTATAAACTTTATAAGATTTATTTCTATAATATCCAGGGTAAATGATTTTCCTGAGTTTATCCAGAATGTCGATAATCGCCTCTTTATCTGGATGATCGAACGTATTTATCTTATCAATTGTTCTTCCTTGATTATAATCATTTAACAAATTGGTGACAAGATCGTTTATTTTGTTTTCCAGTTTATGCTGCATACTTTTCACCTCTATGAAACAATCAGGCAACCAGCATAAAATTGCCAATTGCCTGAAAACAACTATTTATACCAATGAACGAATTCCTTTTACAAGTGCGTCAATATCCTCAAAAGAGTTATATAATGCGAGCGTCGGACGAACGGTGCCTTCCAGTCCAAAATGACGTAAAATTGGCTGTGCACAATGATGTCCGGTTCGGACTGCAATTCCCAGTTCGTTGAGATGCTGTCCCACTGTTTCATTGTCCACACCGTCCAGTACGAAGGAGAGTACACTTGCTTTATTTGCCGCTGTTCCAATCAAGTGCAAACCATTTATCTTCTGCATTTCTTTCATAGCGTAAACCAGCAGTTCATGTTCGTGCTGGTTGACTGCCTCCATACCGATCGAATTTAGGTATTCCAGTGCAGCACCCAGACCCACTGCATCGGCAATGCTGCCGGTACCCGCTTCAAACTTGTTCGGTGCCGGATTATAGATGGTACGCTCAAAGGTCACGTCTTTAATCATATTTCCGCCGCCGTGATATGGTCTTGCAGCTTCCAGCAGTTCAGATTTTCCATAGACTGCACCGATTCCAGTCGGTGCAAAAATTTTATGTCCGGAGAATACAAAGAAGTCTGCATCCAAAGCTGTGACATTAATCGGAATAT
>JAEDGE010000009.1 GCA_016297675.1 Oscillospiraceae bacterium | reverse complement strand
AACAACCTGTCCCACTTAACAAAGCAACCGAGTTGGCGTCGGTTAATGGATGAGACACAAGCAACCGCTGTCCGCCCTTCTAAAAAAAACAAAACAGCAAGGACAACAGAAATTTAGAATGGTCAGGTTGCAAATTGGAGTACAGAATGGGGCGGACAGCGGTCACAGGCGAACAGCGAAGCGTATTCGCCGGACGGCTCGGACAAGGTTTCCCAAAGCACCCGAACACGGATTTGCGTGCGAAAAGGGCAAGCAGCTTCCACTTGTTTGCTTTAGAAAGAAACAGACCCCATCAGGTACAATGCCGAAAATCTTTGTCTGTCAGGAATCTTGCAATCACCAGTCCCAACGGCAGGGAAACAACAATCAGGCAGGCTTTTGTCAGCCAGATTGCCCCATTGCTGATGTCGCTTAATCCCATGTAGTAAATGCCTCGGTACATATATAAGCCCGGCACCATGATGACAATTGCCGGAACGGTCAGGGAGATTCTCGGGAAACCGATTTTTTTCTTGACTGCTGAGGCAATGCATCCCGTGCAGAACGCACCGATGAACGCTGCAATGCCCATCGGAACACCTGCTACTTCTACGAGTTCCATCCGAAGCGTGTTGGTCAGCATTCCAATCAGTCCGGCAGTGAGGGCAATTTTTCGGGGGCTATTGAACATGAGCGAAAAGCCGTATACACCGCAGAAACTGGCGAGAATCCGGAGAATGACCAGCAGCCCCATTGAAATCTCCAACGGTTTAAAATCTGCCGGCTGAAAGTGAAAGAGCATTGCCGTGCCCCATCCGGTCATGGTAGCAGTCAGGATAATGAGAATGGCATAGGAAATCCGTTCCAGCCCTGACCGCATATCCAATTTGGCAAGGTCAATGCCGCCGGTAATCAGCGGAAATCCCGGAATCACAAAGAGCATGGCACAAATATAGCCAGCTTGATGCACTTCTGAAATGGAGAACAACTGCTGTATCAGCAGAATGGACAGCACATAAACGATGCAGGATGCTGCTACACTGACAGCAACATTTGCAAGCAGAGAGATTTTTCGTTCCAGCATCTGCTTTCGGATAAAATTTCCCACACCAGCTCCAAGAAAGGCACAGCACATTTCCACCAGACCGCCGCCCAGCAAAAAGGTAAAGGCACTACAGGCAAATGCAGCAGCCAAACCCAATTTCCATGCAGGATAGTTTGCCGGCAGATCTCGGATTTCGTCCAGCACCAAATGAATCTGTTTGACAGAACAGGTCGATACTTTTTCCGGAAACTCCCGCATAAACAGTTCCATCTGCATCAGTTTGTGGGTGTTGACACCGGTGGTGGGAATGGAAATCGACTGGGTGTAGGTATCGGTTCCTTCAATGCAGGTATAGGCAATGGAGAGCAAACCAATATCCGCAGAACAGGTCAGTCCAAGACATCGGGAAACATTGTTCATTGCATTCCGGACACGCCATGCACTGGTTCCAACGGACAGCATCATCAGCCCCACTCGGCCGACCAGAGTGGCTTTTTCCTTGAGGGTGGCTTCTGTTGCAGGAATACTGGCATCATCCTGCACAATGGCTTTCCAGTGAATGGTCATATGCTGTTTTTTGAGTTTTGCCATGAACGTATCAATTCCTTTCCAGTTTCAAAATAATTTATGTTTGATGAATGCGTTTTCTCCCAGCACAGGTTTGGAGTGGCAGCGATAGCGTGTTTCATCGCACACACATGAAAAATACAGCAAAAACCGACTTGCAGTTTCCGATGCTGCAAGCCGGTTTTTGTTAATCCTCTTGATGGGGTGGTGTTGTGGGCTTTGCTGCGGTTTCTTTTTCTGCTTGTGTCACGGGATGAATATCGCCTTCTTCTTTGGATTCTTGTTGTAAAACGACAGAAATATTCTCCATAGAAGAAACCGTCTGTTCCTTCTGCGGATTTTTTTCCTGTGGTTTCTCTTCTTCTTCGTGATGTGGCCAGTTTCTTTTTACAGTATCTGTGACAGTGGTGAAAACGGTATTCCGCATTTTTCCAAACCATTCGTTGGTTCGCTGTTTCATTGCCGTTTTCTCCGGCATTTGCAGCGGACTTGGTGGGGTCTCCCCCTCTGGCAGTGTTTTTTCCCGTAGGATGACATAAACCAGTGACATCACCGGTACACCAAGCAACATCCCAAGGATTCCGAACAGACCGCCGCCGACAATGACGGCGAACAGCACCCACATCGCCGGCAGTCCGACAGAGCCGCCGACTACACGGGGATAAATCAGATTGCTGTCAATCTGCTGGACAATAATGACAAATACCACAAACCAAATGGCTTGTTTTGGCTCTACCAACAGCAGAATCAATGCACAGGGAACCGTACCGACAATCGGCCCTACAATAGGAACCATATTGGTTAAACCGATGATAACACTGATGAGGACAGGGTACTGGAATTTGAAAATAGACATCCCAATGAAGCAGAGAAGACCCAGAATGCAGGCATCCATCAGCTGACCGCCGACAAAGTTGGAGAAAATCTCAAAGGTAATATTGCCGTAATGAGAAATGCGGCGATAGTTTTCTTTGGAGAAAGCTTTTTGTAAAATGCGTTTTGCCTGTGATTTCAGTCGTTTTCTGCCGCTGAGCATGTACAAAGAAAAAATCAGTCCAATGAAGCAATCTACCACAATATTGAACAGACTGGTTGCCCATGTTCCGATCTTTTCCATGAGATTGGGTACATAGCTGGAAACCTTCATGGAGAGGTCGGTCAACCAGGATTTAATCTGTGCAAAATCCAGACCAATTTGCTGCATCAGGTTATATAGTTCTTCTCCCTTGCTGCTGTTGTTTTGCAGGAATTTTTGGAAGTTGATAAAATAGATGGTAAACTGGTCTGCGAAGTCCACAAGGCTCTGGGAAAACTGCGGAACGATAATGCAGACAATGCCAGTTAAAACGGAAAACAGGAGCAGGTAGGAGAGAATGACGGCAACTGCGGAGCAGGGAAACCGTTTGCCTTTTGTGATTTTTTGAAAGAAACCTTCCAGACGGCGTACTGGTGTATGCAATATCAACGTGATGACTCCTCCAATGATGACTGGCCGCAGTGTGCTGACAATGGCACCAATCCACGTGGAAACAGTTTCCAGACGCATCAGCAGGAATGCAACCAGCAGCAAAACTACACCGCTGAAAATGATCGTGCGTGCAAAAGGTGTGTTGATTCTGCTTTTTCGTTTTGGCATAGCGGCAAGACCTCCTTTCTGAAAATAGGGGAAGTGGCTTAGAAGTGGATTTAGCCGACAATTTGCTTTGCAACATCTACGGTATCTTTTGCATCTTTTGCGTAGAAGTCTGCGTGAATCTGCTTTGCATAATCCGGTGTCAGCACCGCACCGCCGACAACGGTTTTACAGGATGGATACTGTTCCTGTAACAGCTTTATGGTTTCCTCCATGGAGCATAATGTCGTTGTCATCAGTGCCGACAGTCCCACCAGCTTGACCTGATGTTCCATGGCAGCATCCACGACAGCCTGACAGGGGACATCCTTTCCCAAATCAATGACCGTATAGCCGTAGTTTTCGAGCAGTACTTTGACAATGTTTTTTCCAATATCATGAATATCGCCCTTGACCGTTGCCAGTACGATTTTTCCCTTGCTGACAGGGGCTTGATTTCGTTGCTGCATGGTTTCTTTAATCACTGCAAAGGCAGCCTGTGCGGCATCTGCCGTTAGAATCAGCTGTGGCAGGAAAACTTTTCCCTGTTCAAACCGATTTCCGGTTTCATCCAGTACCGGAATCAGCATGGTATTGATGATTTCCATTGGTTCCATGGTTTCCAGCAGCTTTGCAGTAATGGTACCGCATTCTTTTTTCAGACCGTGTTCCATTGCATAGGCAAGCGTCATATTCTGGTCAGTGGCAGTGGCTGCCGGTTTTGTTGCAGCCGTTTGTCCATTGTAGCTGGCAATATACTGCATACAGCTGCGGTCAATGCCTTTGAGGACTTTATAGGCTCTGACGGCTTCCGTCATAGAGGCAATATTTGGATTCATAATCGGCAGAAACAGCCCGTTTTCCATGGCAAGGGTGAGGAATGTACGATTGACGGCTTCCCGATTCGGCAGCCCGAACGAAATGTTGGAAACGCCCAGTACTGTCCGCAGCCCCAGTTCTTCGTGCACGCGCTTCATTGCCTTGAGGGTTTCGGCAGCTCCGTCCTGTTCGGCAGAAACCGTCAGGGTCAGACAGTCGATATAGACATCCTGTTTCGGAATACCCAGTGCCATTGCCCGTTCCAGAATCCGTTTTGCAATGGCAAAGCGTTCGTCTGCTTTTTTGGGAATGCCGTTTTCGTCCAGTGTCAAACCGACCACCGCAGCGCCGTATTTTTTTACCAGCGGCAGAATTGCCTGTAAAGACGCTTCTTCACCGTTGACAGAGTTGACAATGGGTTTGCCGTTATAGACTCGCAGAGCCGCCTCCAGCACTGCCGGAATCGTAGAGTCCAGTTGCAACGGCGTGTCACCGATGCTCTGCAATGCCTTGACGGTACGAATCATCATATCCTTTTCGTCGATTTCTGGCAAGCCGACATTGACATCTAAGATATCCGCTCCGGCATCTATCTGCTGGACTGCCTGCTCCAGAATATAGTCAATATCATTTGCTTTCAGGGCAGCCTGAAAGCGTTTTTTGCCGGTTGGGTTAATGCGTTCGCCGATGATACGGGGTTCCGTAATGGGAACCGTCACCGAGGGCGAACAAACTGCCGGCGGAATCTCCGGCAGTTGTCGCTGTACCACTGGCAGACTGTCCAGTTTCTGATATGCAGCAGACAAATGCTCCGGTGTTGTCCCGCAGCAGCCGCCGAAGACAGTAACGCCCAGTGCGGCAAAGGCAGCCATTGCCTCTGCAAATTCTTCTGGCAGTACAGAAAAGGCTCCGGTGACGGGGTCAGGCAGCCCTGCATTTGGTTTTACAATGACTGGTAATGTCGTCCAGCGGCAGATTTCTTCCACCACTGGCAGCAGTTCCTTCGGACCGAGAGAGCAGTTGACACCAATGGCATCGGCTCCAAGTCCTTCCAGTGTCAGTGCCATTGCAGAAACGGTGCAGCCGGTGAACGTTCTGCCGTTTTGTTCAAAGGTCATCGTGACGAAAACCGGCTTGTCGCTGTGTTCTTTTGCAGCGAGCAGGGCAGCTTTTGTCTCATAGAGGTCGGTCATGGTTTCAATGACAATCAGGTCGGCATCTGCTCCGGCTTCGATTTCCTCCCGAAAGATGTCATACGCCTCTTCAAATTTCAGCGTGCCGAGGGGCTCTAACAGCTGTCCGATTGGACCAATATCCAAGGCAACCAGTGCATCTGTGCCTTTTGTGGCAGCCTTGCCGCAGGCAATGCCGGCAGCAATCAATTCTTGTACGGAATAACCGGTCTTTTTCATTTTCAGCCGGTTGGCACCAAAGGTGTTTGCATAAATAATATCGGCACCAGCGGACAAAAATGCCTTGTGAATGGCTGTAATTTGTTCGGGATGTTCGATGTTGTATTTTTCCGGAATTTCTCCGGCAGGCATACCGCTTTTCTGAAGCATCGTGCCCATGCCGCCGTCCAGATAAAGACGGGGCTTTCTCTTAAAGATTGGATTCTGTTCCACCGCAGTGGGCTCCTTTCTTTCGGAATCCGCAGGTTTCCCGCATCTGGCAAATGCTGCATCCCTGCCGTCGTTTCGGCAGCGGACTGTGGGAACAGCCGAAAATAGCGGTGACGGATTTCCGTGGGGTCATCAGGTGGGTATCTGTTGTGATAATGCCGACCTGTCTTGCCGCATTCAGCATGGCAAGCAGTTTTGGCTGGGAGGCGATGGGAAAATCGCCGTATCCCGGACTGAATCGCCAGGTAAAGAAGCGATTCGGCATGGTTTCCTGAATCTGCTGTTCTGCTTTGTCGCAAACCTGTTCAATAGCGGTATTCGCAAGGGCGTCCAGGATTAGGGCATTTGTCATATCCCGTTTTTGTGTGCGGTCAATCAGCACATCCACTGCAATGCCAAGTGTTGCTGTCAGCAATACCGCGAGGTCGCAGCCCTCTAAATGCTGCCGGATGTCCGAACCTTCTAATAGAAGGGTATCTGCATACAGAACAGATTCCGTTCGTGTCAGGGGCAGAACGCAGTAGGTATAACGGGGAACGGCATGTTTCAGCAACTGTTTTTCACAGTCGGAAAGCCGTTTCAGTAGGTCTTCCTCTGCCGCTGCTTCCATCATACCAAGATAGCGAAATGTCTCGGCACGGTCAAGCGGCGACAGACTCACACAGGGACTCATCGTTCCGTTGCACGAAGGACACCGGAAATGGCATGGCTGATTTTTCGTGCAACATAAGGATTGTTCATGGTGTAAAGGTGAATGCCGTCTACACCGGCAGCAAGCAGCTCAATGATTTGTGCAATGGCATAGGCAATGCCGGCGTCCTGCAAAGCAGCAGGGTTGTCCTCATATTTCTGAATAATACGGGTGAATTTTCTCGGCAGACTGGCTCCGCACATAGAAACCATGCGAGTAATTTGCCGACTGTTTGTCACCGGCATAATGCCGGCTTCAATTGGAACGGAAATGCCAGCCTTTCTGGCTTCTGCTTGAAAATGGAAAAAAGCATCATTGTCGAAGAACAGCTGGGAAATCAGGTGGGTCGCACCAGCATCCACCTTTTTCTTCAGGTTGGCAATATCGTCTTCCAGCGAAGGGGACTCCGTGTGACATTCCGGATAGCAGGCACCGGCAATGTCCAAGTTGGGATTTTTCTGCCGGATGTAGGCAACCAGCTCATTTGCGTGTCGGAAATCCTCTGCCGGCTGCAAGTCCGGTACGCGATCTCCCCGCAGTGCCAGCACATTTTCAATGCCGTTTTCTGCAAACTGCTGTAGCAGATTGTCGATTTTTTCACGGGTGCAGTGAATGCAGGGCAGATGGGACATGGAAGTAATGCCATACTGTTCCTGTAGCCGCTTTGCAATTGCAATGGTATGTTCCCCGTTGCCACTGCCGCCGGCACCAAGGGTGACGCTGATAAAATCCGGATGCAGATCCTGTAGTTCTTCCAGTGTCTGATAGACGGTTTCTACAGGGCTGGTTTTTTTCGGTGGGAACACCTCAAAGGAAAAGACGGTCTTTTCCTGAAAAAGAGAGGCGATTTTCATAAAATGGTTCGTTCCTTTCTATTGATAAGTTGATAAGATGATCATGGGATGCGTTGATGGATGCACGTATTTTGGTTAACATGAGTTTGGTGAAAACGCATGTTCGGATTTTTTAGGAAGAGCGATTTCATCTCAGCCGGCAAAAGGGGGTTCCACCCCTGCTTTTGCCTGGGTAACCGTCCATCGCCCCGTTGCAGCCTTTTTATAAATTCGATAAGAATATTTTTAGAAGGGCGATGGACGGAATGCTACTTCTTATCCAGAGACTTATTTCAATTCGTTCGCTTTGCAAGGGTGGCAGCTTGCCCCCCTTGCATCCCCCTCGCCAAGCGGAATCCGCTTGACCATAGTCGCCTGCGGCGGATAAAACTGATCCATCGAACTCACGTTTGGTTAATCCGGATCAATTCGCCAGTCCACCGGCGGAATGCCGTGTTCTGTGAGAAATGCATTGGCTTTGGAGAAATGCCGGCAGCCAAAGAATCCATTGTGTGCAGACAGCGGGCTGGGGTGTGCAGCGGTCAGAACAAGATGCTGCGGAGCGGTAATCCGTTCCCGCTTTGCCTTGGCATTGGCACCCCACAGCAGAAAGACCACTGGTTTTTCCCGTTCGTTCAAACGGTCGATGACCGTATCGGTCAGCTGTTCCCAGCCCATGCCACGGTGCGAGTTCGCAAGCCCTGCCCGCACGGTTAGAACCGTATTCAGCAGCAGGACGCCGTTTTTTGCCCATTGCGTCAAATCCCCATGCTTGCCAAGGTTGTTGATGCCGGTATCTTCCTGAATCTCTTTGAAGATATTGACCAGCGAGGGCGGCGGTGCAATGCCCTTGCGGACAGAAAAACTCAGACCGTGTGCCTGATTGGGTCCATGGTAGGGGTCTTGTCCGAGAATGACTACTTTTACATCTGCATAAGCGGTATATTTGAATGCGTTGAAAATGTCATACATATTGGGATAGATGGTATGTGTACGATATTCCTGTAGGAGAAATTGCCGCAGATGCTGATAGGCGTCGGATTGCAGGGCATCTTTCAGCAGCTCATCCCAGTCGTTCCCGAAATGTACCATATTGGAAACACCATCCTTTCTCTATGCTGTTTTTGCAGCAAGACTGCAATTGATACTTATTATATCACACTCTTTTGAGAAATTCAATAGACGGATTTTTTTATCAGAAAAAATTTGAAATGGGCGGACAGGCGTATCATTTTTCGGAAATAACGCCGAAAATAGCAGACTGGAATCGGCAAAATTGTACAACTTTTGTAAATCCTATTGACTATTCGCAAAAGTTGTAGTACAATGATAGGTAATTGTCGATACCACTTTGTCAGCGTGGACGACACAAAAACGGATGCGGTCGCCTGCAAGCAGCTGCATCCAGATTTACCGTAGGAGGGTGAAACGTGAAAAAAGTAAAAAAACAGGTTTTCTTCCTTGTGTTTGCTGTGATCGCTATCTTTGCCGTCACAACGTTGACAGGAGTGTATACCCAGTACGGCGATATCGTTACGACCTATGTACACGGCGTAAAAGATATCCGGCTTGGTATTGACATTCAGGGCGGCGTGGATGTGACGTTTGAACCGGCTGGCGATGTCGATGCAACCGATGAACAAATGGATGCAGCAATGGAGAAAATCAAAACCAGACTGGTGACACAGGGAATCAACGACAGTGATACCTACGTTGATTACAAGAGCGACCGTATTATTGTCCGCTTCCCGTGGCAGGCAGGGGAAACAGACTTCGATCCGGAGCAGGCCGTAAAAGAACTTGGTGAGACCGCAGAGCTGACATTCCGCTATGGAACGGAAACCACCACAAACGAAGACGGCGAAACCATACCGGCAGGTGAAATTGTCCTGACAGGTGATGATGTAGAAAGTGCCGGAACCGGTGCGACACAGGATGAATCAACCGGTGAGGCAACCTGGATGGTAACGCTGAGCCTGAACGACAGTGGCACAGAGAAGTTCTATAATGCCACTTCTGCTTTGTATGAGGACAATGGGCAGATTTCCATCTGGATGGACAACACCATGATTTCTGCACCGTCTGTCAATGCTGTCATTTCCGATGGACAGGCAACCATTACCGGCAACTTTACATATGAAACGGCAAAAGAACTGGCTGATAAAATCAATGCGGGTGCGTTGCCGTTTGCACTGGAAACCACCAGCTTTAAGACCATCTCTCCGACGATGGGAGAAGGGGCACTGACTGCAATGGTGATTGCCGGTTTGATTACAGCTGCCTTTATCATCATCTATATGATTGTATTGTATCGTCTGCAAGGCGTTGTGGCTTCCATTTGTCTGATCGGACAGATTGCCGGTATGTTGGCAGCGGTTTCCGGTTGGTTTGGCTTTATGGACAGCAATACGCTGACAATTCCGGGAATTGCCGGTATCATTCTTTCCATTGGTATGGGCGTAGATGCAAATATCATCACTGGAGAGCGAATTCGGGAGGAACTGCGAAAGGGCAAGCCGCTCAGCGGTGCATTGCAGTCCGGCTACAGCCGTGCATTTAGTGCAATTTTTGACGGCAACCTGACCGGTATTATTGTGGCAATCATCCTGATGGGTGCATTCGGTACACCGGACAGTTGGTGTGCAAAGCTGCTCAGTCCGCTGTTCCAGTTCTTTGGTGCAACCACAGAAGGTGTGATCTACTCCTTCGGTTATACGTTGATGGTTGGTTTGATTATGAACTTCATCATGGGCGTGTTTGCATCCAGACTGATGACAATGGCACTGTCACAGTTCAAGTGCTTCCAGAACAAGAAACTCTATGGAGGTGGGTTAAATGGCTGAGAAAGAAAAACAGTATAAGCACTATCCGGTGGATGTCAAGGTGCGGAATTTCTGCGGCAAATCCAAGCTGTTTTTCCTGCTGACTTTGATCCTGGTTGTAATTGCAATCGCCTCTTCTTTTACCGGTGTGGATATTGCACTGGAATTCAAGGGCGGTACTATCATTACATACAGCTATGAAGGCGATGTGGATAAGAGTGCGATTTCCAAAGATCTGACCGATTTGATCGGCACAAACGTGAATGTACAGGATGGCGAAAGTCTGGACAGCGGCAGCAAAACCTTGTCTTTGTCCTTTACCTCTACGGAAGGTCTGACCGTTGATCGGCAGGTAGAAGTAACAGATGCCATTCAAGCACGTTATCCGGATGCAAATATCCAGCTGCTGGATTCCAATGATGTCAGTGCCCGTTCCGGTAGTGATTTTTTTGCAAAGTGTATTGTTGCAGCGATATTTGCAGCAGTGGTTTTGATTTTGTATATTGCATTCCGATTCAAGCAAATCAGCGGCTGGTCTGCTGGTGTGTGTGCAATCATTGGATTGCTGGCAACACTGGTGGTGACCTATGGTGCTGTCGTATTGATGGGCTTTGAGATTGATTCCAACTTTATGGCAGTTATTCTGACACTGTTGGGTTATGCAGTCAATGATACCATCGTTATTTATGACAGAATTCGAGAAAATCAGCAGAAAATGCCGGGCATGTACATTGAAGAACTGGTCAACACCAGTTGTTCACAATCCCTGCGGCGTTCGATTCGTACTTCTACCACGACCTTCTTTGCAATGATTGCAATCATTGTTGTTGCAGCGATTATGGGTCTGGATTCCATTCAGCACTTTGCAATTCCGATGGCAGTCGGCATTGTAGTGGGTACTTACCATTCGATCTGCTTTGTACCGAGCCTGTGGGTTTGGTGGCAGAAGAAGCGTGGCGTAGAAACGCTGAAAGTGATTGAAAAGAAAAAGAAGCACGCAACCAATTAATTGCAGTGCCGATTTACAAAAAACGGAAGCTGGCAGGATGCTCTGCGGCTTCCGTTTTTTTACTGAAAAAATATGGATAGAAATTTTCATGCTCCTGCAAAAAAGTCCTGCTTGCAATATGGACAAAAATATGATACAATACAAGCAGGAAGGGAGGGGAGATTGTGTTTCTCTCAAAAAGAAAAATGTTACTTTCTAAAATCGTTGCTGTCTTGCTGTTAATCCTCAGTGCACCATGGGTCTTTCTTGGTATTGTTGGGTTGGGCTTGTCCATTTCCAGATTATTCGGAAGTGCATCTGCAGGGGAAGATCTTTCGGTTGCAATTGGGATATTATTGTTTTTTGGTCTTCTTGTTGTATGGGCAGTTGTGCTGTTTCGTCGGATCAGTGCTGCCACTCGTTTCAATACATTTTTTGAACTGGATGCGGATGGGATTCTTCCGGTAGAACAATTGGCAGCTTCTTTTGGGAAACCTGCGGATGCAGTTGCAAAATCGTTTCAGATGCTGCTCAAGCATGGCTATCTGGTGAATTGTGTGATGCAGAATCCAAATGCCTTGCAAATCGTTCTCTATCGGAATGGAAACAATATAAAAGAACGGATGGATGTATGCTGTTGTCCCAGCTGTGGTGCCTCGGTCACAGTGCGGCATGGTTTTGTGGCAGTTTGTCCATATTGTCATTCTGATATATCTTCTTCAAAATAGCAATCAATATATTGCCTTCTACTGCAAACAACACCGTTGCTTGCAATAGAGCATAGTATAAAAACCGATTTTGTTTTTGCATTCTGTGAAACAAACTGCTGAAAAGGAGGTCTTCTCTATGTTGAAAGCAGGCGTTTCAACTGCTTGTTTGTATCCGCAACCCACAGAGGAAGCCCTCTATGATCTTGCACTTGGTGGCGTGACGACAGTGGAAGTGTTTATCAATGCCCATGCAGAGTTGAAACGCAGTTTTGTAGCAGCGATGGCAGATATTCTGCAACGATTTGAGGTGCAGTGCTGTTCGCTGCATCCATTTACCAGTGAGATGGAGCCGATGCTGCTGTTTTCCAACTATGAACGGCGATTGGATGATTTTCTGGAGTACTGCCGGAATTATTTCACAGCCATGCAGCAGTTGGGTGCTACCATTTTTGTTGTGCATGGGAATAAACAGCTGGTGGGAATGGATGTGGATTTTTATTGTGAACGGTTTGGAAAACTGGTTGACCTTGGAAAGTCCTATGGGATTACCGTTGCACAGGAAAATGTCGCACGTTGTACGAGCCGTTCCCTGGCATTTCTACAGGAAATGCAACAGAAGATGGGGCACGACGTAAAGTTTGTATTAGATGTAAAGCAGGCGGTTCGTTCCAAGGAAGATCCCATGCAGATGCTGAAAGCCCTTGGCAGTCAGATTGTACATGTGCACATCAGTGATCATGGGGAGTACGGTGATTGTCTGCCGATTGGTTCCGGTCGGTTTGCCGTGAAGTCGTTCTTACAGACGCTTTCGGCGGTCAGTCCGGACTGTACCGTGGTGTTGGAGATCTATCGCAGTGGATTTCGTACATTGCAGGATTTGCTGCATAACTATCACATATTACAGCGTATGATACAAAGCTGTCAGGATAAGGAGGAATGAAAAGATGCAATGCCCGTTTTGCGGTGCAAAAGATACGCGTGTGCTGGACTCTCGTCCGGCAGAATTGAGAATTCGTAGAAGAAGAGAGTGTGCTGCCTGTGGAAAACGATTCACAACCTATGAAGCGGTAGAACGTCCCTTGCTGATGGTACAGAAACGGGATGGCAGTTTTGAGCCGTTTGATCGGCAAAAGTTGATTACTGGTATTTTTAATGCCATAAAAAAACGACCGGTCAGCGTGGAGCAGGTAACTGCGATTGCAGAAGGAATCGAACAGCGGTGTGCAAATACAATGTGCAGTACTGTCACTTCGATTGCAATTGGAAATTGGGTGATGGAGCACTTGAAGCAGATTGATGCAGTCGCCTATATTCGTTTTGCTTCCGTATATCAGGATTTTACAGATGTTGCAAGCTTTGTTGCTGCAATCAGTGCTTTGGATGAAGAAACGGCAGATGAAAATGAGACAGGAGGAAACACATTATGGATTTGAACAACCTTTTTGATGTAGAAGATAGAACCATGGAATTCGATACACAGGATACGCAGGATGCAAAGATCTGGTCAATATTGGCGTATTTTGGAATTCTATTTTTTCTGCCGCTGGTCTGTGCACCGCAGTCGAGATTTGGAAGATTTCATGCCAATCAAGGACTCATTCTGTTGTTGACCAGCTTGATACTGGGAATTGTCAATGTTGTTTTACAAATTATGATTGGCTGGATTCCCTTTGTTGGAAAACTTATTTGTGGGTTGGTGAGTCTGATTATTTCAGTTGCTGCTCTGGCGTGGATGATTTATGGCATTGTGCAGGTAGCACAGGGAAAGGCAAAGACCTTGCCGCTGATTGGAAAATTTACACTGATTCGATAACTGGGAAGAGTGTTTGCGGCTCGGCAGCATCGTAGCGAATTGCAGCAAGCAGCAAGCCGTCTTCTGTTAGCAGGAGAGAAACACAGGCATGCTCTGGGAGGGTATAGGTGTATTCCATTCCCTTACAGCCGCAAAAATACTTTAGAGGGAGTTGCTGCTCCGTTTGCAGGGTGGAATACATCCGGTAAACGGAGCTGTCTTCTTCTTCAGTCGGGATGGTGACAGGACAGGAGCGGACAGGAGCAGATTCTTCCGGCGTGAGGTTGTGTTCTGTCAGGAACTGAAAGCGACTGGTTTCGTCTGGCAGTTTGTAGAAGGCAGGCAGTGCGGCATCCGATGTCAAATCGGAGTGATGCAGGCATTGCCGTAGGAGGAAACCGCTGCCGAGCAGGAGCACAGCAGCAAGCAGAAATCGGATTTGTATTTTTCGCAAAGCAGACACCTCTTTTTATCAATATATGAAAATTAAAATAAGTTTTATCCGCCGAACGTACAGGAAATCGGATTTTCAGTTAAGCGTATGATAGAAACCGGAAAAAAAGAACCCAAGGAGGAATTTTGTGCGACTGGATAAATGGCTTTCGGATGCCACAAATTACACACGCAGTCAGCTGAAACAGCTGATTCGCAGCGGACAGGTGACAGTAAATGACTGCATTGTAAAACGACCAGAAACCGCTGTCTGCCAGACGGATACCATCTGTTTGCAAGGCAAGCCGGTGACAGCAGATACTTTTTGTTATTGTTTGCTGCTGCATAAGCCGCTTGGATATGTCTGTGCCGTCACAGATGCAACCGAAAAAACCGTCATGGAGTTGATTCCGCCGGATTTACAGAGAAAAGGCTTATTTCCAGTTGGTAGGCTGGACAAGGATACCACCGGTTTGTTGCTGTTGACCAATGATGGTGCGTTTTCTCATGCACTGCTTGCACCCAGACGGCACATTCCAAAATATTATTGGATGCAGCTCGCTCGCCCTTATGAAGTGCAGTATGCAGAGCAGCTCGCAGCCGGTCTGACGTTAGCAGACGGCACGCACTGCCTGCCGGCGGAAATATTACCAATTCCGAATACAGAACGAGAAGCGGTTATTTGCTTACAGGAAGGAAAGTATCATCAGGTGCGGCGGATGATGGCAGCAGTTGGAAACCATGTGGAGCAGTTGCAGCGGATTGCAATGGGCGGACTTTGCCTGCCGTCTGATTTGCTGCCCGGAGATTGTGTTCCGCTCACAGCAGTGCAGATGGAATTGCTGCAACAGCCCAATGACCCAGATCGGCTGCGGCTGCTTGCTGAAAAATACAAGAAATGGTAAAAAATTAACAAAAAATTTTATGATGCTGCGAACCATAAAAATCATGCATTTTATACAAAAAAAATAAATTTCAACCGTCTGAGAGCCCCCTTTTTTTGACGAAATGACATGCTTGAAAAAAAAGTTCGTCATATTTGATAAATGTACACGCTGAAATTTGGGCATATCACGACTTGAAAAAAAATCGAAACTCTGTTATGATTATATCAGAGCTAAGATCGAAACAATGTTCTGGCTGTTTTACAGGAGATTCGGTTCGCCCCGTTTTGCCTGTTCGTTTTTCAAAAATCAAAACTATATTACAGGAGGATTGCATCAATGGCTAGTTTATCATTGAGACACATCTACAAGATTTACCCGGGTAATGTGACTGCGGTAAAAGATGTTAATATCGAAATTAAGGATAAGGAATTTATCGTTCTGGTTGGTCCGTCTGGATGCGGTAAGTCCACAACCTTGCGTATGATTGCAGGTCTGGAAGAAATTTCTAAAGGCGAACTGTATATCGGTGACCGTCTGGTAAACGATATCGCTCCGAAGGACAGAGATATTGCAATGGTATTCCAGAACTATGCTCTGTATCCTCATATGACTGTTTATGATAACATGGCATTCGGTCTGAAGCTGAGAAAGGTTCCGAAGGATGAAATCGACAGAAAGGTAAAAGAAGCTGCAAAGATTCTTGACCTGAGCCACCTCCTCGACCGGAAGCCGAAGGCAATGTCCGGTGGTCAGAGACAGCGTGTTGCAATGGGTCGTGCAATTGTCCGGAATCCGCAGGTCTTCCTGCTGGACGAACCGCTTTCTAACTTGGACGCAAAACTGCGTGCACAGATGAGAACGGAAATTTCCAAGATCCACAAGAAGCTGGGTACCACATTTATTTACGTTACCCATGACCAGACAGAAGCTATGACACTCGGTGACAGAATCGTAGTCATGAAGGATGGTATCATCCAGCAGATTGATACCCCGCAGGCTCTGTATGAGAGACCGGGCAACAAGTTCGTTGCAGGATTCCTTGGCTCTCCGCAGATGAACTTCATCGATGCTGTACTGAAGAAGAACAACAACGGCTACTTTGTAGAATTTGGCAAGCAGTATACATTGGCAATTCCGGCTTCTAAGGAAGATCGGAAGCTGGCAAGCTATGTGGATAAGGAAGTCATCCTCGGCATTCGTCCAGAAGCGATTCACGATGATGAAATGTTCCTGTCCAATGCAACCACCGGTATTGTAAGCTGTGATGTTGAAATCACAGAAATGATGGGTGCTGAAAACTTCCTGTATCTGGATTGTGCTGGTATTCCGTTGACTGCTCGTGTAGATCCTCGTTCGACTGCAAAGCCGCAGGATACCATCAAGGTTGCTCTGGATCCGAACAGAATGCACCTGTTCGACAAGGAAACAGAAGAAACCATTATCAACTGATTGTTGCCTGAAAACAGGATTTTCATTCGGAATCAAAAGCGGTTTCGCCTTTTTGGCGAGACCGCTTTTTGCTTGAAAAAAATTCATTGCGTGTCACCGTTTTTTATGCAGTTTGCCGGAAAACAGGTGAAATTGTGAGAAGATGTTATCTTATTTTCATATAAATAAGGACAAATTTTACAGAATATGGAATGAAAACTGCCATTCTATACAAGATTTTCATCAGAAATTTGGTCAAAATGAGAAAAAACCTGCAAGTGCGGATAAAAATTGAAGGAATGGTTGAATTTCAGGCAGGATTATGCTATAATGAGGATGTGTAATTCTCCCTATATAGACAGTGGGAAAAAGTTGGGATGAAACACGGAAATGAAAACAACTGTGTCGCAGAAATATAGAAAGGAGTGAAACCGCTTTGACACAGGGCGGGAAAATCAATGGAAGAAATCCGAAAAGTATCACGCGTGAAACGTGTGATCAGCATGCTGCTTGCCATATTAATGATATTGGTAAGCGTACCGCTAAACTCCCTGACGGCTTCGGCGTGGGGATTTGGTGGCTTTCCGGGCTTCGGCTTCGGCGGCGGATGGGGACGTCCCGGATGGGGCGGCACGCCTGATGTTATGACGAATGTACGGGCAGAATTTCAGGATACAACGTATCAGCCAACAACAGAACAGGAATCTGGAGAGCTGTTTTATTTGTATCTTTCGCTCGCCGGCAATAATGTCAATCATTTGGGTACAACAACCACCTATACGATTGAGATTACAGACAGCAACTTGTTGTTGCCGAACTTTGCAGGATCTGGTTTAAGAAATGGTGCAAAGTACAATGGGTTTACCATGCATGTAGAAACAGATAGCGAGGGCAACATTACTCGTCGTTATTTGACTTATGATATTGCAAATGGTCAAACTAAGGCGATCTGGCTACAGGCAAAATTTGCAAACGGCAAAACACCGGACGGAGACACGGCAACGGTTACAATTACTGCAAGTGGCTCCGGACAGTCTAAGAGTGCGAGCGTAAAAGCAGACTCTAAGATTGAGTGGGATGATAGCAAGTCGGCAAGTCCGACCAATCTTTCATTGGCACAGCTCAAAAGTGGTGCCGATATCAGCTACACACTCAAAGCTTATCCGAATTACACTTCGGATAAGAAGGGAGAATGGTGGGTAGATGCCGTTGAAATGACGGATGTTATTACTTTGCCACCGGGCTTGACCTTTGATGAGAATGCAAGTGATATTCGGGAATATTTGACTCTTCCGGATGATATTACCATTACGAATGCCTCTGCTGAAGGAAGGACTTTGACTGTCACATGGGTGAAGGAAAGTTCTAATACCAATGCAGAAATGGCACCGTATACCGTCAACGCTGCACTGAAAACCAACAAGATTATTGCAGACAGCAGTTTCCAAGGCGGTAATATTGACAACACATTGTCTGTTCGGGTGAGTGGGATTGGCAGCGAGAATTGGAAGCCGCTGACAGATCGGAATGCAACGGTCACGATTCCAACGCCACCTGCACCAACTCCAGCAAAAATTGATTTGACAAAGAATGTAGAAGCAACTGCTGGAGAAAATGCATCTGGTGCGGCAACATACTGGGCAAGCAAGGGTTATCTGGTATGTGGAGAATATGTACTGTTTAAAGTGACTGCCTCTAACAGCGGTGAAACTGCAAAAGAAGGCACACTGACTTTGACAGACGTGGTACCGGCTGGTCTGACACCGGTGAGTGGTGTGACTATAAACGGACAATCGACAGATGGTACCATTAGCGGACAAACAGTTACATGGACGAAGAACGACGGACTCGCACCAGGAGAAACACCATTTACTGGTTATGTAGTTTGCAAGGTAAATGATGACATTGCTACAACAATGCAGTCTATCCGGAATGTTGTTTACTTGGGAACACCGGAACAGTACGAGTCTGTTGCAGCGGCTTATGTGAATATCAAAAAGCCGTCTTCCAGCTATGAAATTTATAAGACAGTAGATCAGTCTATTTATACACCTGGAGAGACTACGCTGAATTATACCATTACAATAAAAAATACTGGTGAAGAATCCATCGACTTTGATTCTTTGACAGATACATTCAATAATAATACATTTGTTAAAATAGATAGTTCTACCATCCCGGTTGATGGCTTTGAGATTGCAGCAGGAGCAGAAGCATCTTATAAGGTGGTTGCAACGGTATCAGACAGTGCTACAGGGGATATTACCAATACAGCAAAAGCAACACCATCAAATGGTTTGGAGCCAAAATCGGCTTCTGTAACAGTTTCACAGAATGTATTTGATTTTGGAGATGGTGTATTTACAAAAAATGCAAATAGTTCTGTTGTAAATAAGGGCGGTGAAATAACATATACATTAAAGTATATTAATAATAGTCGTTATTCAGGTTCCTTTACAGAAAACGATCCATTGGTGTTTAAAGATACGTTACCAGAAGGTTTGACCGTTACTGGTGTCATGCTGAATGGTGCAGAACAGGATCTGGTAACTGTTTTGAACGACTCTACCGTTACAGTAAATTATGTGGGTGCAGTGAGTGCGTATGGTACAGTAACTGTTGAAATTATTTGTAAGGTAGCAGAGGATGCGACTGGAATGATTGCAGCAAATACTGGTACAGTATCGCATGGTACAGATGAACCGAAGACAGATGATTCTGAAGA
The DNA here is from genome assembly GCA_016297675.1 of Oscillospiraceae bacterium. Taxonomy (GTDB): domain Bacteria; phylum Bacillota; class Clostridia; order Oscillospirales; family Ruminococcaceae; genus Ruminococcus_C. Next base: position 5,389 of record JAEDGE010000009.1, on the reverse strand, counting down.
GGTTGAAATTTCGAATATCTCCTTTGATGTGGATAAGATCGCAATTACAGATAATGAAACAACGATTGCAAGTGGCACAATGGCTTCTGAGTTTGCACAGAATATTAAAACTTGGGATAAGGCATTGCAAGATAGTACGCTGATTCAGGATAAAATCGGGGAGCAGACATATGGGACTGTGTTGCCAGGACAGCGTATAACATTCTACATTAAAATTACCAATACGGGAGAAACGACCTTAACAAATTTGGATGTGCAAGATACTATGAATGGCACCATGTTTGCTGACGTGGGCGGTTGTTCAAATGCGTATGTTGTAGAAGCAGGCAATGGTGCAAGCTTTATTGGTATGGGAGCAGGTGCTTCTACAGATGAAATTGGTTTACCGAATAAATGGAGAAGTACAACTTTTTATCTAACAGGTGGCACTCGAAATCTTTCTATTCCAACAAATGGCTATATTGTAATTGCATATCAGGTCATTGCACCAAATGAAACAGATAATGTTTTTAATAAAGGTACCAATGAAGTTTTGGTTTCTACATCTGATATAGCAGTAAAAGATTCTGTTCAATATAAAGCAGATGCACCACAAATGGAAGTGGAAAAAGGTCTTACAGAAGGCGGTTGGGCTGCTGCATTGGAAGATACCAAAATAGAAAAAATTTCTGCATCATTTGATGCATCTGGTAAATTTGATTATGATACAACCTTATCTAATTTGAAAAATTTAACATTCCAGTATGGTTTGAGAGTTTCAAATGCTTCTACTATTGTTCCATTATATTCAGATGATATTACCATTACAGATATACTTCCGGATGGAATGGAATTCGTAGCTACTAATATAGATAAATCGACATTTTATCTTGTAAATCATACAGATGGAAGTGGTTATAATTGGGCCATTACCATGAATACATACAAAATTGATTGTACACAAGATGGAAATCAATTGACATTTTCTATAATGAAGAACACTGCAACAAATGGCTCAGAACCTGTATGGGTGAATGAAAAATGGTATTTACAAGCAACTTATGCAGTTTCTTATTTGCAAATTGTTTATACTACAAAGCTTACAGATACTAAAGCAGCTGAAATTGCAACAGCACTGCAAAAGCAATATGCAGAAAACAGTGATTTGGTTTCTGTAACGCTCACGAATACTGGTAAAGTAGTTTCTGAAAAGGAAGTGCTGATTGATGGAAAGCCTGGAACAGAGACAACGGATACTGCTGACTTGATTTTACAGCAGACCACCGAAAAAACCGCTCCAGGTCTGACCAAAGCAGCCAATAAAGAATTGAATGCTTTGACAGCAGATGGCTTATTAAGCGGTTTGCCTGCATGGACAATTACCGTTTCCAATGCAAATCCAAGAGATGATGACAGCGTAGAAAATGCGGATATGACCAATATCGTCATCGAAGATGAATTGAGCGGTGGCTTGCGGTATTGCAAGGAAGCTATTTATGAAGATGAAAATGGTTCTTATGCAGCAAATGGTTATAGTCTGGACGGCGGTAATACATGGCAGCCGTTGGATGACTATGTTGAGGTAAATGGAAGTAAGTTTACCATTAAGTTCCCGTCTTCTGTCAAGCTTACACCGGGTCAAACGATGCAGATTCGGTATGCAACTGATATCGAAGGGGCAACAGATGAAATCCCACAGAAGACTTATTTCAACAAGACAACGCTTTCTACCAGCGAAACCATTTATCGAGATCGTGTCACAGCCGGTGATTTGGTGAATGGTAAGCTGGAGGCAACTGCAAGTTATAGCTATGGCGGTGTGGAAACCGTTTCCTATAAGACGATTGAATATATCGGAAACATTACACCACCGGATGGTTATGATAATAGTTTTACAGGAGAGTTCAACCATTATGGACAGGGTAACACACCAACAGATAACTATGTTGCAGGTGTGCAGGGTGAAAGAGTAAAATATAGACTTTATGTTTATAATACTTCAAACAGACCGTTGAAGCGGTTTGTAATGATTGACCGTCTGCCGTATGAAAATGTGGATGCCGGTTTGATTTCTGGTTATGACAGATATTCTGCATTCTCAGTAAAGCCGGACATGAGTACAATTACATATGAAATAGGCACTTTAAATCCTTCTTATGTAAATGCAAATGAAAAGAATGCTTTTGAACGAGATCCAAACGGCACGGTAGATGGCATTACTGTTTCCGTTTCCAGTGAAAAGGAGAAGATCCTTTCGGAATACTCCACAGACTGGGAAGGCGAAACAGGTGATTTCAATTGGCAGCCTGTAGGTTCGCTGACGGATGACCAGATTGTAAATATACGATTTGAATTCCCAGAAGGTTTTATAATTCCGAGTGGAAAAACAGTTTGCATTACCTTTGAGGGTGTCATTCCGGAATATGTAGCAAACACAGGGGAAGAAAATATCGCATGGAATAGCTTTGCATATTCTTATAAGTTTGAAAAGGGTAACACCACAGAAGGAAATTCAGAAGAACCGGTATTAGTTGGTGCAGCAGAAAATGACACAGGTATCTCTATGGTTGCGGAACCAGCGAAAGTTGGTGTATGGGTTCCGGGTGTAAAAGATACGGTTACAATTAACGTTAACAAAGCCTATACCAGTGGACAGGGCGATACGCAGACATTCTACTTTGGATTGTTTACAAAGGCGACTGGCTCAGAAGATTATGTTGCATATGGGGATCCGAAGCCGGTAACTGTAACAGATGGCAAGAATGCTTCCTTGACATTTGAAAATGTTCCATATACAAGTCTTCAAACTGCTGGGAAGGAATTGTATGTCTTTGAAACCGATGAAAACGGTGTGCGGAAGAGCGATCAGTACGTTGCATTCAACGATACAATTGGTTATGGTACAACCATTCCAGAGTATCCGAAAAGTGCTGATACATCTACGAATGGGTTGAAGATCACCTTTGATGGGGATACTGAAGATACCAAGATTGCGAATGTTTCAGCCGGAAACTTTGTATATTACGGTACATTGACCGCAGAAAAGACATTTATTTCTCCATTTGATACAACCGATACCTTCTATTTCGGTGTATTTTATGCTTCTGCATCAGCAGGAAAATACGTACAGTATGGCGATATCCAGTCTGTCACATTAACTGGTTCTAAGACTGGTACGACTGGTGAAATTGTATTTAAGAATATTCCAGTTGGCAGTCCATGGTATGTATTTGAAACAGATGCAAAGGGCAACATCATTGAAAATGGGAAGACTTTCAATGATTACAAAGTAACATATGGCGAAAATGCTGGTAAAGAAATTACACTGACAGCAAAGGATGAGAATATCACTGCTAAGGTTTCCAATGAAGAATCTGCAACCTATAAAGTGCAGGCAACCAAGGCTGTAAACGGTGAAAATCTGAAAGCAGCAAACCGCACCTATCATTTTGCTTTGTATACAGCAAGTGAGGATGCTGTAGATGTTGATGGAAACTTACTGGCATCAAAGCTCAGTGCATTGACACAAGTAGGTGAAACAAAAGACGTTCAGGATGGGATACCAGTTACATTTGATAATCTGGATGCAACCAAACGTTATTATCTCTTTGAAACAGATGGAACGAACATTCTTTCACAGGGAACAACTGTGAAAGTATCGGATACGCTTTCTTATATTGTAGACTATCCGAACTACAATGCAGCTGCCACAATTACAGATGAAGAGGGGCAGACGGTTACACAGGAAGCAAGCTATGCACCGATTTCGTTCCAAGGCGAATCAGAGGTTTCTGCACAGAGTGCAGAAGACACTACTAAGCAGGCAAGCATCCAGAACCGTGAAGTGAAAAAAGATGTCAAGGGTTCGATCTCTGTCAGCAAATCTGTTTTCATTGACGGTGTAGAACAGGCAACATTAGGAGATGAAACATTCTATGTTGGGTTGTACACTGCTTCTGTTAATGCGGATACAAATAAACTGACATTTAAATTATATGATGATTCAGCAACCTATGTAAAACCGCTTACAAAGGACGCAAGCAGTGTAACATTTGAAAATCTGCCGGCAAAGGTAACAGAGGAAGAAGATAACACTGGTTACTATTACATCATAGAATGTGATAAGGACGGAAATCCGTGTCAGGCTGGTACAAGCGGTAGCTATACGATTTATTATACAGTAAACGGCAGCGAAGGTGCGGATGTTTACGGCGAAGTTCTGCTGGATGGTCGTTATAGCGATGCTCCGACAGGTAGCGTAGCCATTGCAAACCGCAAGGTATCTACCACACGGGAAATCGACAAGGTGGATAAAGGCACCCATACCACGTTGACTGGTGCAACATTTGCTGTATATGTAAAGAATGTATACGATGCATGGATTGCAAATCCGAAGACTGAGGAAAATCCGGATGGTGCAGAAGCACCGACGCCAATTGACAATGGTATTAAGGGCAATCTGGTAGAAAATACAGAATATGTTCTGGTCGAAACCGTGGCACCGGATGGCTATCAGGCTGTAGATCCGATTGCATTTACGATTGATCAAAAAGGACAAATTGTTCTGAGTGAAGAAAGAGAAGATGCAAAAGTTGAAAATACCACAGGTTCATCAGGTGCAATCACGTCTACCATTACAGTAGGCGATGTGAAATCGGAACTCAAGATTGGTAAGTATGATATTACTGGTAAAAACGCAATTGCTGGTGCAGAACTGACCTTGACACTGGATGAAGCAGCTGAAAATGATGCAACATTGGAAAGTGTAGAAGTTAGTGGCGGCGGTACAGTAATTGAAAAAACAGGTAAGAATATTGTCTGGGAATCTGGTACTTCTGAAATGGTTTTGACTGGCTTGCTGGATGGCACATATACATTAAAAGAAACCAGTGTTGAGAACATTACAGGCGATACAAAGTATTCTATTCTCGATAGTGAAATGACCTTTACACTGACAAATGGTGTAGTAGATACAACTACAGGAACAGTTGATACCACCGAAGGACAGACAGAAGGTTATTATTACTACGATGCAGACAACAAGGAAATCAAAGTTGGCAATGCAAAGAAATCAACTGCTACGATTTTTATCAGCAAGAAAGGTGCTACAGAAGAAGCAGAACTGGCAGGAGCAGAATTGACTCTGACCAATGCCGATGTAGACTGGACAACAGTTCTGGGTGCAGATAAGAATTTGAAAGCAGTATATGCGGATGACCAGACAACTGTAATTGGTGTCAAATGGGCTTCTGGTGAAAACGAAAAGACGATAGCAGGCTTGCCAATGGTAGACGGTTATGTTCTGAAAGAAGAAACTGCACCAGCTGGCTATGGTAAGTTGGAAACCAGCTTTGCATTTAGTCTGGAAAACGGAGCAGTTGTTGGAACTGGCACAGATGGTTATACTGTA
>JAEDGE010000133.1 GCA_016297675.1 Oscillospiraceae bacterium | reverse complement strand
GCAGAGGGCAGCTTGCCCTCTGCACTCCTCGCCAAGCTGAGCCAGCTTGACCGCACTTCGCCGTTCGGCGGATCAACCTATTGCGATACAAAAAGGAAAGCGACAGCGTAATTTCTCACGCTGCCGCTTTTCCGATATTTATGAGAAAATTTCCTCACAAGAATTAATACATGCCGCCCATGCCGCCTGCCGGTGCAGCCGGTACCGGTTCATCCTTCTTAATGGTTGCAACTGCACTCTCTGTGGTCAGTACCATGGAAGCAATCGATGCAGCATTCTGCAATGCACTTCTTGTTACCTTGGTCGGATCCACAATACCGCTGCTCAGCATATCACAGTAATTTTCGGTGTATGCATCAAAACCATAGCCAACTTTGCGGCTTCTCCGAATCTTGTCAATGATCACACTGCCTTCCAGACCTGCATTGGCTGCAATCTGACGAAGCGGTGCTTCCAGTGCACGCAGAATAATCTTTGCACCAGTCTTCTCATCGCCTTCCAGTGTCGGAATCAGCTTTTCAATGGTCGGCATTGCGTTAATCAGTGCGGTGCCGCCGCCTGCTACGATACCTTCTTCTACAGCTGCCTTGGTTGCAGACAGAGCGTCTTCAATCCGCAGCTTCTTTTCCTTCATTTCTACTTCGGTTGCTGCACCAACATGGATGACTGCAACACCACCGGACAGCTTGCCAATCCGCTCCTGCATCTTTTCCTTGTCAAAGTCAGAAGTAGACAGTGCAATCTGGTTCTTGATTTCCTGAATCCGTTCTGCAATGGCTTCCTTTTCGCCAGCACCACCAACCAGAATGGTGTTTTCCTTGTCGATGACTGCCTGACCAACACGACCCAGCATATCAATGGTAGCATCCTTCAGTTCCATATCCAAATCCTTGGAGATGACAGTACCGCCAGTCAGGATTGCAATATCTTCCAGCATTTCCTTTCTTCTGTCACCAAAGCCCGGAGCCTTCACTGCTGCACACTTGAATGTACCACGCAGGTTGTTCAAGATAATGGTGGTCAGTGCTTCGCCTTCGATATCTTCTGCAATAATCAGCAGCTTCTTGCCCATTTGTACAATCTGTTCCAGCAACGGCAGGATTTCCTGAATGTTGCTGATGGTTCTGTCTGTCAGGAAGACCAGAGCGTCATCGTATACGACCTTCATCTTCTCCCGATCGGTTACCATATATGGAGACAGATAGCCACGGTCAAACTGCATACCTTCTACCACTTCGCTGTAGGTCTCTGCGGTCTTGCCTTCTTCAATCGTGATGACACCATCTGTTGTCACCTTTTCCATTGCCTCTGCAATCAGCTTGCCGACATTTTCATCCGCAGAAGAAATAGTTGCAACTCTTGCAATATCCTCAGAACCGTTGACTTCCTTGGAATTTTCCTGAATGCTGTCTACTGCAGCATCGACTGCCTTTGCAATACCCTTGCGAAGTACCATCGGGTTTGCACCTGCTGCAATGTTCTTCAGTCCTTCGTGAATGATTGCCTGTGCCAGAACGGTTGCGGTTGTCGTACCGTCACCAGCTGCATCATTGGTCTTGGTTGCCACTTCTCTTACCAGCTGTGCACCCATATTCTCAAAGGCATCTTCCAATTCGATATCCTTTGCAATGGTCACACCGTCATTCGTTACCAGCGGTGCACCAAATTCCTTATCCAGTACCACATTTCTGCCCTTCGGACCGAGGGTAATCTTTACGGTGTTTGCCAGCTTATCAATACCAGCCACAATTGCATCTCTTGCATCTGCATTGTATTTAATTTCTTTTGCCATGATTCTGCACTCCTTTTCTCAATTGCCTTTTTTCATGTACTTATTCTGCAACAACAGCGATGATTTCGCTTTCATAAACAACAGTCAGTTCTTCGCCGTTTTCCTTGATCTTCTGACCAGCAGTTTTGCTCAGCAATACCTTGTCGCCGACCTGCACTGCCATCGGAATCAGCGTACCAGTGGAAGCATACTTGCCTGCACCACATGCAACAACAGTTGCCGTTGCATAGCTGCTGGAAGCTGCCTTTGTTGTCAGGATCAGACCGCCTGCGGTCTTTTCTTCCTTTTCCTCTTCTTCAAACTTGACAATCACTCTATCTGCCAATGGTTTCAACATAACGCTCTTCCTCCCATAGATTTTATAGTTTATCACTTACGTGCTGTTTGTGTTAGCACTCCTTTTTCCTGAGTGCTAATCTTATTATAACAACTTTTTCGGAAAAATCAAGCCTAAATGCTGCTTTTTCTGCAAAATTGTATAGATGCACAAATTCTCTCTCTAAACAAAAAAAAGATTATATGATTTTTACAGCAATTGCGAATGGTTTTTCAGCGTATTTTGAATTCAGCAAAGAAGCTAACAAATACATTTTAGATTTTTACAAATTTCATAATTTACGATTAGTTCATAGCAAATACAAAAAAAATACACCATATTTTTACCATCCTGTGTTATCATACTGATGAACGACAATTTCATTTTGTCATAAAAATAAAATAGGAAAAGTGAGGTTTCATAACCATGGCATTGGAAAAAGTATTAGTTGTAGATGATGACCCAAATATTTGTGACGTATTGATGATGTATCTGGAAAACGAGGGGTACAGTGTCATTCTCTCTTATGACGGCGAAGAAGCTCTGGTCAAATTCAATGCACTGAAACCGGACATCGTTCTGCTGGATGTCATGCTCCCAAGCATGGACGGCTGGCAGGTCTGCCGGGAAATCCGGAAAAAGTCCAGCGTACCGATTATTATGATTACCGCAAAGGGCGATACCTTTGATAAGGTATTGGGTCTGGAACTGGGTGCAGATGATTATATTGTAAAACCGTTTGACACCAAAGAAGTCGTTGCCCGTATCAAGGCAATTGCCAGAAGAGTCAGTGCGGCTCCGGCTGAAACAGAAGTCAGAGAAGTTCGCTATGACAAGCTGTCTGTCAATATGACACGCTATGAACTGCGGGTAAATGGCAAAGTGGTCGATACACCACCGAAGGAACTGGAACTGCTCTTCTATCTCGCATCTAATCCGAATCGTGTTTACACACGTGATCAGCTGCTGGATGAAGTCTGGGGCTTTGAATATTATGGGGATTCCCGTACCATTGATGTGCACATCAAGCGTCTGCGGGAAAAGCTCGAAGGCGTTTCCGATAAGTGGGCACTCAAGACAGTTTGGGGTGTCGGCTATAAGTTTGAATCTGAAGAAGAAGAATAATGGCTGACGGTGCGAAAAAATCACGCCGCTTCCATCCTCTCACCATGCGGATTATCTGTGTGGAAGTGTTGGCAATGCTGGCCTGCACCATTATTATTTCCATTATCAGTATTTCCATGTATAAATACTCTGTTCTCGCCTCTATTGCAAAAAATGACGGCATTTTAGCAACCAGCATTCTCAAACACTATCATGAGGAAAATGAAGAAGGTCAAAATAGCATTGACTGGATACCAGATGGTTATACACAGGAGTTATTTGACTGGAATACAGAAGAAACCCATGCACTGTATTTTTTATTTGACACAGAAGGCAATTGTGTGATTTGTTCCAAACAAGTGAACTGTGAAAAAGAAAAAATCCATCTGGATGACGTAGCATTGCAGACCATACAGGAAGACGGTAAATATCTTTCTGATACCCTCGCTATGCTGAATCCGAAGGAACACCGTCCTATGATTAGCAAAGGCACTGTGATTTCTTTTACAGAATGGGATGGAACGGTTACAAATTACTACCTGTTCAGCAATACTACAACCAGTGTGATGGATGTATTTGTCTCCAAAATGTGGCTCTATGGTTTATTGTGCTGTATGGTACTGACAGGACTTCTTGTCAGCGTAACAGCGTTCCTTCTGAACCGAAATCAAAAACCACTGGAACAGATGATGCAGATTGCACAGCAGTGTGCAAAGGGGAACTATACGGAGCACCTGAATCCGGGCAGTTTTGAAGAGCCTTCTTATGAAGCAATGGCGTATAGTATCAATGAACTTGCGTATGCAGCGGAAAATGCAGAAAATCAGCGAAAACAATTTGTTTCCAATGTTTCACATGAACTGCGGACGCCGATGACGATCATCAGCGGTTATGTAGATGGGATGCTGGACGGCACTGTTCCAAAAAACAAGCGAGTGCAATATCTTTCCATTGTTTCGCAGGAGATGCAGCGACTGAAAATTCTGATTTCTTCCATGCTGAACCTCACAAAATTTGATAACGGTACCATTCAAATTCACTACCAGCTGTTCCCAATTCAGGATCTGGTTTTCCGAACTATTCTGATGTTTGAAAGCCGTCTGGAAAAGCGAAATATTACACTGGTCGGTTTGGATTCTGATCCAGTTCAAGTCTGGGGTGATCCAGATTTGATTGGACAGGTGATCTATAATCTGTTTGAAAATGCAGTCAAATTCGTCAACACCGGCGGTACGATTACCTTTACCTTTACGGAGGAACCGGAAAGCACCGTTCTTGCCATCCGCAATACGGGAGCCGGCATTTCTAAAGAGGAATTGCCAAAGATTTTTGAGCGGTTTTATAAATCGGATGACTCCAGAAGCCACGACAAAACAGGACTGGGCATCGGACTGGACATTACCAAACACATTGTTCGTCTGCATAAGGCACAGATTTCCGTCAGCAGTGAAGAGGGTGAATATACAGAATTCTCTATTCGTCTGCCGAAGAAAGAAAAACTGGAAGAATCTCATACAGATGATACAGAAGAAAAGCCAAAAGAAACCATGTAACAAAAGGCGGACGATACGAAAAGCAATCGTCTGCCTTTTCCCATATAGAAAGGAGTGTTCTCCATGACAGAAACACCGTTTTCACCAGTTCCGCCGCCACAATCGGATACACAAGTAAATTCTGCACAAAATGCAAAAACAACGCCACAGCAAAATCTACAAAGCGGGCAAGCACAGTATGCAAATGCATCACCCTACGCACAAGCAACACCACAGCAAAATCCGCAAAGCAGACAGCCACAATATACACAGATACCATCCTACGCACAGACAGCATCCCAACAAAATCCGCAAAGCAGACAGCCACAATATACACAGATACCATCCTACGCACAAGCAGCATCCCAACAAAATCCGCAAAGCGGACAGCCGCAGCCTGCACA
>JAEDGE010000132.1 GCA_016297675.1 Oscillospiraceae bacterium | reverse complement strand
ACAAACAATTGCATCCGCCGATAGAACAGGTTCGGTTTCACTTGAAACGGCCTCCGTCTGTGTCGCTTGCTGTGTCAGTACAGTAGTGGATTCTTTCGTAAAAGCATCTGTCTTAACGGTTGTCAGCTGAAAAGTCGTAACAACATGATGTTCTGGTATTGATGACTGCTGTGGCTCTTTCCGAAAGAACAAAGCTACCAATACAGCAACTGCCAGACCGATTAATGCAAGCAGCAGAAATAAAATGCGTCCATCTATTTTTCTGAATGCACTTCCCTGTTTTTCAGCAGCAGCCGCCGCTTTTTCTTCCTCTTCTGTATCAGAATCATAATAATATTTTGCGACAATAATTCGTTTTTCTTCACTCTCACCGGATAAAATCAAATGGTTTGCTGCATGGCAACCAATCAGTACTTCAGAATAAGCAAGCATCCGTTCTCGCATCTGCCGTTTACAAACAACAGCAAGTCGTTCTGCATCTGGATAGGATGGAATTGACTCCAGCAAATCAATCGCTGCCTGCAATGCCTCCACACTATTTGCCTTTTCTTTCATAATCTCAGCTTGTTGATACTTTGCTTTTTTCTGATACTGTAAAATTTTCTCCCGAAATACAGGATCAGCATGCTGCATCAATTCCGCATATTGCGTGGTTTTTTCCATTGCACTGCCTGTTTTCAGCAAATCTTCCTCTCGCCGCACATGAAGCTGTGCCATCATTTTTCCAAGATAGGCATTGGAATCGTTTGCCCTTTTTCGCAGAACCAAATCAAACTGTGCAGATGCCAGTTCCCAGCGTTCCGCCTCCAGACTGCGAAACCCACTTTCCAATGTGAAATCCGACAACTCCTCTGGTTGTTCTGTATCCAGTTCTCGCTGACGTGCTTGTTCCAACAAGGTACCGTCTGCCTCATAATAACTCTTTTCTTCTGTTTCGGCAAACTGTAGGGCAGCTTGATAATCAGCATCTGCAAAAATAGGCGTTTCTAATGGATTGGTGCACTGCAAAAGATACTCTTTTTTTCCTTTCCCTCGCAGATATACCATGCCATATCGGCAAAGTAATCGTTGCCAATACCACTCACTTTCCTTTTCCTCTATTTGCAGTAACCCTTCAATCTGTTGGATTGCAGCAGAAAATGCACCCTTTTGCCGCAGTGTACAAATTTCTGCATATTTCTTTTTCTGTTGCGGCGTCCGGTAAAGCGGCAATGTTTGCTGTTTTCCGCAATATGGACACGTGGCAATGCGTGCGGCTTTTTCCATTTCGATTTCTCTTCCGCAGCATTTGCACATCTGCTGGATCATACCATACCTCCCGTGCATTTTTATTTTCCATGATAGAATGTATATGCAGTCAGGCAAACACAAATGCAGCTGGGTACAGCCAAAACAATATGCAATCGTTTCTATAAAATTATCATTCTTCAAAAATTGCCATGCTGCATGGAATCATATACCATCTATCTTAGTTGATACCATCTACTGCTGTAAAATCAGAAAATGCGACTTTACGGATTTTACAGCAGCCTCTGATAAAAAAGTTCTTTTTTATTATACTACATTCTATAGAAAACAGCAAGCATCCTTTTTCAATTTTTCAAAACTTTTTTGAAAAATTACTGTTTTGAAAGAACTTCCGTCGGTTCTGATAGGATCATTTGACATGACATTTCTTTTATTTGAGAAGAATCAGGATTTTTCCTTTTTCTATATCGTTCTTTTCCGTTTTTTCAAAAACAGAAATAAGATGCATGCACCGCATGACAAAAATCCGCCAATCCAAAAATAATATTTTCTACCCATTCCTCCAGTCATCGGCAATTGGTATTCTCTGGTGTTTTGAATCACAATCTGACTGTCTGTATCCAATACAACTGGCAAAGCAGAAATAGATTCTGTTTCAGAAAGCGATATTGTTTCTGGTTGCAAAAAAATTTTTTCTGTTTCTGTTTTCATGTAATAAGATATCTCATAGTGGTCAATCGCAATTTCTCGGATGTAATAGGAATAGTTTACTGTTTGATTCCAATTGCTTTTAGGGAGATTTTTCCATGTGAACATCCACTGATTGTCTGTTCCAAGTGTCACAGTTTCATATAGAATCGTTCCAAGTTTCTCGCCGGTTTTGGCATCCATCTGCTTTTGATAAAGCTGGACTGTTACCATTTGTCTGTCTGCCTCTTCCGTATCTGGCCACTCTTTCTGTACGGAAAGATTACCAGTTTCCATCTGTTTCTGCATATAATTTGTGATCAAAACTTGATTATAAACTGTATCTTCCGTATTTTCATGAATAGTGCCAGTAATCGTATCATTCCAGACAGAAACACCGTCTGCCGTGATATACGGATAATAGGCAACGGAACCGTCTGCATTCATAATATCTTCTGTAATCGTGTAATGAAACCCAACCGGAATGTTTTTCACAACGATTTTTTGATTCGCTTGCAGTGAAATATCCAACGTGGTTCCTTCTAAAAAGCTGCCGCTTTCTACAATGGTGTCAGTTTTCGACAGAATGTCATAGGAGAAGGAATGCTTTTCGGTTGCTTCTGCAAAAGGATCTGTGTCAAAAATTGTAATGTGTACTGGATACTGTGCATTCGGATCTGCACCTGTTCCATTCACTTGTTTTTCTACTGTCATTGTTTCCGTCTTCGGTTCGTTTTTGATGAAGAGAGAATAAATTCCGTTCGTCAATTGCTCTGGTGTGACTTGTAGAATTTGCTGCGATTCAATCGTATCTGGTAAAAGATATCCATCTGGTGCAGTTGACTCTTGCAGCACATAGACATACGTCTTACCAGAATCCGTTAATTTCAATCCACGAATTATCGTATAGCCATTTTCATCTGTTGCCGTTGCATCGCAGATATAATACAATGTCACCCAATTTCCATTTGCATCTTGATACTGAACGGTTCTGCTTGGATCTGTTGCTTCTTCATGTTTTCCATATAAGGAAAATACCGCATTTTGCAACGGTTTTCCTGTTACACTGTCTACCTTACGCAACTGCAAATCAAATGTATTTGCATAGGAATTCGTCAGTGTCACTTGGTCGTATTCCCAGTTGCTTTTCGTCACTACAACAGAGGCGGTACTATTACTTTCTCCAATATCTACCGATAATTCTTTACCCGATTCCTTCCCTATACGATGCTCTGCACGAACAGAAACCTCTAAATACAGATCGCTTCGATAGTTTGATTCTATTAGCTTATAAGATTTCTCAACTTGTAAATCGGTTAAATTCCAGATTATTTGTTTTCTGTCGGCAGAAATCCGAGTCGCATTATTCTGGTTCAGTGTTGCAATGGTTTCTCCTTTTTCATCCGTCACTGCAATCTGATACCCATTTTTTAAAAGTTCACCAATTTCATCATAGGTGATACCTTCAAAGTTTTTTGTAACAACCAATGTATGCGATGCAAGATGATTCTCCACAGCATATACCAAAACATTTTCGCCATCTGCATTCTGATAGGTGTTTACCGTTCCATCTTTCTGCGTCTCTGTGACTATAATCGTCGGTATCTCATCCGCTGTTGCTGCTTCTGTTACTGTTACCATCATGGTTGCAGTGTTTGGCTGAAACCCATCAGGGGTCGTTTCTTCCAGACGATAACGTCCAACTGGCAAATCCAAAAAGTATGCCTTGCCGTTCCCATCTGTCACAGATGTTATTGCAGATGCTTCCGTTGCTGTGCCATTTTCATCAATTGGTATCAAAGTAAAGGTGACACCACCTATAATGAAATTGGTATCCACATTGGTTTTCAATATGATCAATGAAACTTGTTTCTTTTGCGTATAGACATTGCTAAAAGAAACAAGTTTCGTTCTTCCACCAACAATATCATAGACATCTGCATCACTGTCGGAGCGTTTCCCAGCAATATCTCCTATCCGCTGCGTTTCTGGATTGCTATCCAGAATTGTAGAAGCCGTTACATGATAATTAGAAGCATCATATTGATAATTTTCCTCTGTTACAGTATAATGTTCTCCATTCGGAATTCGTACTGTCCAAGTTGCTGTTTGTGTTGCTGCATCATACTGATAGGTATATTGTCCATCAATCGGTGTTCTGGTTACAGTCATATAGATGCCATTCTCGATTTTTAATTTGATCTGCAATTGATTCAATACATCTGTAATTTGTTCCTGCGTCAAACCTTGAAACGATTTCGTGATAGTCATTTCCTTTGTGGTTGCCGTCATGACACCATCCACATGCCAGCCATCAGCCTGATCTTTCAGGACATACCAACGAACCTGATAATTCTCAGCTGTTGCCAATTCATTTGCAATCGTGACATTGCCATCTCCAGTACTCAGATGAATACTCATACTCTCATCCCCACGAATCCAGGAGAGCAAATGTTCCTGCATGATGGATGCATTGATTTCATGTTCTGGATTATTATAATACACTTCATCGCTACCCTCTCGAAAATCTGTGGCATACTGTATGATAATCTGCGATTGGCTGCCAGAAAAATCAAGATTCTGCACAGAGGTAATCATGGAAACAATATTTTCATGTGCTTCGTGTCCAAATAGCTGGTCATCGCCGACTGTCTGTTCGCCGAACAGCAGTGTACCAACTGCGGAACAAGGGGTAAACAAACTTTGATTTCGGAGTGTTACATCACCCTCTGTATCTAAAATCGTACCAGCATAGTTGACAAAGAACTCCACAGGAGAAGAAACAACACTCCAGACACCTGACAAAGTAGCTCCTTTTGGAATCACAACAGAAATACTGTTTTTATCAGTTACAGAGATCGTGCTATCTTCATTGACAATCACGGGTGCACCGGCTTCCAATAGATACACTGTTCCGTTCTCGTCTGTATATGACCAGCCGTCAAAACGAACTTCTTTATAGTAATCAAATCCATCTAAATAATGATACAAATTATTATGTGTAGTAAAATTATAACTATCTGTGATGTTATAACGATATAAATCTGCAAATTCGTTGGGCACATCTGCACCGTATTTTTCAGCATATAATTTTCCGGCTGCCCCAAGCCCTTCTGTATAGCCGGACGGTTTCTCGTTGAGTTGCTGCATATTCTGCAAAGGTACCTGCATTAAAGTTGTGGGAGTACCATTTTTCCATCCAGTTCCTTTGATGGTCGGCAGGTTGACATCAAAGAAAATAGAATCCTCTTCAATGGGTGTTGCAAGT
>JAEDGE010000131.1 GCA_016297675.1 Oscillospiraceae bacterium | reverse complement strand
ACAAAAACAGATCATTCTGTGAACATACAGGATGATCTGTTTTTTCAGTTTTCTATGAGATAGAAAGTAATTTCATGGAATGCACGTTCTTCTCGTTTGAATCGGATGAAAGGATAGCATATTATTTTGTTAAAATCGTAATTTCGTGCACGAATGTTACTGTATGCAAAATGCCTTCCCAATCCTGTTCGGCATACAGTTGATAGCATTGCTGTCGCAGGCAAGCTTCCAGTCCGATGACATCTGCCCTGTATTTTTTTACCGTTTCTTCTTCTGCTGCTTGACAAGCTGTTTCAAGCTGCTTTCGTAGGGCAACTGCATCGCCTTTTCCTTGTATTGTGATGGAAACTGTAACGACAGGAACGCCAGAATCTACCGTAGCTGTTAGCTTTGTTGCTGCATTTTCCATAAAAAAATCGCTTGCCTGTTTTTCTCCGGAAATGCTGACTCGTTCTGGATAGTTCTCCCCCCGCAGCCAGCATAGACCTTGTATGGCTTCATTGGATAGTGTTCCTTTTACACCATTTGGTTGAATCAATACGAGAGAAAAACCATTTGTCAGGTAGAACGGCAGCAGTACCGTGCCGGAGGAGTTGGAAAGCTCTTTTAGAATGGTCAGCAAGTCCGTTTCCGGCAATCGTCCGTTTTGTTCTTCCTGTTTTAGATTTTCTAAGAGTTTTTCCGTGTTGACGGATTCCAGAGAACGGGTAGTATATATGACCTTACAGCCGGAGGAAAGACGATAGGATTGTAGTAGTTCCGTAAGCTGTCCGACAAATGCCGTGTCCTGTAAACAGAGCAGTTCTAAATGTCCTAAAAATAGTTCCCGACCAGCTGGAATTTCCGCATCCTCTAATGCAGCGTGAAGAGTTGAACCGCTTCCAGTGTAGTCCGCTTCATCGGAAGCGAATGCATGGAGCTGCACCTTGGGATAACGAAAATCAGAGAGTTCTATCGTTTGTAGATAGAAGCGGTCTTTCACTTGTGTAACAGAGCATCCGGAGAGAAAAAGCGTACTGGCGAGCAGCAGAGAGAAGCAAGAGCGAAGTGGATTCATAGGGATGCCTCCTTTCTTATGGTGATTGGTTGCAGATGGGGATATAAAATTTTGCAAAATTTAAGAAGAAACCACTTCTGTTTTTCCGGAATCGTTTCCTTGTTGCGTTTTGGATTTGCAGCAGAGCAATCCCCATGGTATGATTGTTGTCAGTAATCCAATCGGCACAAGATACCACCAGCCGGATGCCATATTCCAAATGCCGAGTATGGCTGCGAAAACGAGCATTGCCAACAGACAGATTAGACTTCGACAGCGGAGGTTTGGGAATGCCTGTCCCAATAAATGGGCGGAAAGCGTGGTCATTAAGGTCAAACGTAATATACACAATAGTACAAACACTACCAAATACAGGGCATCTGCTCGTTGTGTACGAAATGGCTGGGAAACATTTGCAATCATGAAAAATGGGTAGGGAGCATGCGTCATGAAATTTCCTAAAATGGTAATGCCTAAAAACAGAACAAAGCTCCAAATCAATAGGGATAATCCGAAAAAACGCAATGTGCTTTTGGTTGGCTGTTTGTCTAAGAAGCTGAGCAGCAGTACCAAAACCGGTAGTTCATCTGCAAGAGACAGATGCTGTAAGAAACCCTGCCAGATGGTTGCATCTGGCGAAAAGGAAAGTTCCTGTAAGTGGATAGATTGATAGCCACCTGCAAGCATCACCAGCAGTGTGAGCACCAGAACGCCAAAGACCAGTGTGCTGCTGCGTGCTAATGTTTGGATACCAAGAGCCGATGTGTAAAGGCAAACAGCTGCAATCAGGGCAGCTGCCAGCATGGCATTGGAAAAGGGAAGAGAAAGACTGTCAGAGACATTCCAGAGCTGTACAACGGAACGACCGCCACTGATCAGCAGATACAGCAGGAATCCCAGAGGCAGGATTTTGTGTCCAGTGCAGTGTGCAGCAAGGCTGTCATTGCGTTTCGTGAGCAGCAATACCGGAATACAAAGCAGTATCTGCACGCCGATGGAAATTGCTGTGCCGAGTATCTGTTCCAGTGTAAAGGGAAATGCGGCACACATGACGGAAAAGGCGGTAGACAAAGTGAGTAGAATGGTCATTTGACTGGGGCGTAATTTATTCATGGTATTCCTCCACAGTAAAGTTGCCGGACTGCATCTCAGGAAAGTCAGCACGGTATAGTACATCCCGCATTCCCTTTTTGTGGAACGGTGCCAGCGGTGTGGTGAGAGGAAATCCGTGATTTTCTGCCGCACAGATGTGGAATAGTACGGCTGCTCCCAACAGACTGATGCCGAATAGACCACCCAGTCCGCCTGCCAGTACAAATAGCAGTCGTAGGACACTGACGGGTGGATTCAGGTCGGGAATCACAAAGCCGGCAATGACTGCAATTGCTGTGACGGTCAGCATGGGGGTACTGATGAGCCCAGAGGAAACAGCGGCATCGCCCACAATCAAACCAGCAACAATACTCACGGCACCGCCGACTGCCTGCGGAAGACGCAAACCAGCCTCTCGAATGATTTCATAGACAAGCAGAATCCCAATGGCTTCTGTAGTAAGGGAAAGTGGTGCAGTTTCCTCGGATTCTGCTAAAATGAGCAAAAGGGTACGGTTGAGCAATTCCGGATGATGCAGAGCAACTGCAACATATAATGCAGGCAGCAGCAGAGCAATCAGAAAGGCAGCATATTTCAGCCAGCGAATCAAGGTTGCATAATAGGGCTTATAGCAATAGTCATCCATAGACTGGAAGCTTTCGTTGAAGAGCTTTGGAATCACCAGAGCAAAGGGCGTACCGTCAATCAGGATGCCAACTCGACCCTCTAAGAGCTTCGCACAAAGCACATCCGGACGCTGTGTCGTGCTGATGGTATCGAAGAGGGAAGGTCTACTGGTCTCTAAGAAGGGGCGGATGTAGCCGGTGGAGAGAATGGTTTCCAATTTCATGCTGTCTAACTGGTGTTTGATTTGCCGGATGAGGGACTTCGGAACACGGTCATAGAGATAGCAAAGGCAAATATCCGTCTGACTTTTATCGCCGTAGCAGAGCAGTTCCAACTTGAGAAAGGGGGATTTGATGCGGCGGCGAAGAAGGGACATATTGGTACGCACTACTTCCACAAAGCCATCTTTTGCCCCCAGAATATTATTTTCACTGGAGGGTGTAGAGACACTTCGTTTGTCATAGCCTTGCACGCCGAACACCAATGCTTTTTTCGCACCGTCTAACAGCAGCACAGCAAAGCCGGAGTTGAGAAAACGGAATAACTCTCGATAATTTTTCGCTTCAGCACGGTCAATGGAGAACAGTTGATGCTGTTGAATGTGGTTTAAAAGTTGGTCAGCAGTGGGATTGGAAAGCTGGATTTTGACAATGGGTTCGAGGATGAGTTCTGTGATGGTACTGGTGGAAAGCATTCCTTCGCAGCAGAGTAAAGCGGCTGGCACCCCACTCAAGAGAAATTCATTGACCAGCAAGTCCGAGCTGTTGTCAGCAATTTCCCGAATGCGTTTGATATTTTGGGATAGGTTTGGCAAAATGGCTTCTTTTGCAAAATCGTTCAATGGTTTCTCCTCTTTTCCTGTAATGTTGTCATTAGTATGGACAAGGTTTCCGCATTCATGCGTGAATGGGACTGGGATTTCCGCAGATTGTTTGAAAATTTGAGAGAAGCGATTGCAATTTGACGGATTTTCTGCTATAATAAAATAAAATCTTGTTATATATTTTTGCAAGGAGCGTGTATGCATGACAGAAGCAGAACAAAAAGCCGCAGCGAAAAAATTTGCAGCGGACTGGAAAGGGAAAGGCGACGAAAAAAGCGACACGCAAAAATTCTGGCTGTCGCTTTTGCGGGACGTGTACGGCGTGGAAGAGCCGGAAAAATTCGCAGAATTTGAAGTACGGGTGAAAAATGAGCACACCAATTTCATCGACTGTTATTTACCGGCAACGCAGGTGATGATTGAACAGAAAACACTGGGGAAAAGTCTGCGAAAGGCAATCCGGCAGTCAGACGGCAGTATGCTGACACCGGTACAGCAGGCGAAACGGTATATTCCGAACCTGCCCCGTTCGATGCATCCGAGGTGGCTGATTACCTGTAATTTTTCGGAATTTCTGGTTTACGATATGGAAAAGCCCAACAGCGAACCGGAGCAAATTCTGCTGAAGGATTTACCGAAGGAATCTTACCGCTTACAATTTTTAGTAGACACTGGCAGTGAGCACATCAGGAAGGAAATGGAAATTTCCTTGAAAGCGGGCGAACTGGTGGGCAAGCTGTACGATGAAATCCTGAAGCAGTACAAAGACCCGACGGCACCGGAGACGTTGAAAAGCCTGAATATGCTGTGTGTGCGGCTGGTATTTTGCCTGTATGCAGAGGATGCGGGCATTTTCGGCAGTCATGGGATGTTTCATGATTATCTGAAGCAGTTTTCCGTGAATGAAATCCGAGGAAAATTGATAGAATTATTCCGTGTATTGGATACCAAAGCAGAAGACCGTGATCCGTACATGGAAGATGCGTTAGCGGCATTTCCCTATGTGAATGGTGGATTATTTGCAGATGAGGCGATTGAAATTCCACGGTTTACAGAAGAAATTATCCATCTGCTGTTAGAGGATGCGAGTGCTGGTTTTGACTGGTCGGAGATTTCGCCGACGATTTTCGGAGCGGTCTTTGAAAGCACCCTGAATCCAGAAACCAGACGCAGCGGCGGAATGCATTATACTTCGATTGAAAACATTCACAAGGTCATAGATCCGCTGTTTTTGGACGATTTAAAGGCAGAACTGGCGGACATCAAAGCACTGAAAGTGGAGAAAACTCGAAATACCAAACTGGAAGCGTTCCGGAAAAAGCTGGCATCCCTCAAGTTTTTAGACCCAGCCTGTGGGAGCGGCAATTTTCTGACGGAGACGTATCTTTCCCTGCGGCGGCTGGAAAATGAAGCCCTGATGGCAGCGACCAAGGGACAGATGATGCTGGGGGGCAGCGGCGACTGGAAGCCGATTGCGGTGTCGATCGGGCAGTTTTACGGGATTGAAATCAACGATTTTGCGGTGACGGTTGCGAAAACGGCACTGTGGATTGCGGAAAGCCAGATGATGCACGAAACGGAAGCAATCATGCAGATGAGTCTGGAATTTCTGCCGCTGAAAAGCTATGCGAATATCGTAGAGGGGAACGCTCTGCGGATGGACTGGGAGAG
>JAEDGE010000130.1 GCA_016297675.1 Oscillospiraceae bacterium | reverse complement strand
AAAAGCGGACAAGCCGAACCATTCGGACTGTCCGCTTTTTCTATTTTTGTTCCAAATTGCTATCCCCGTCTACGAGCAGTCATCTGAAACAACACTGCTGAGAAAATCGGAATGGCAAATGAAAATCCAATCACCGTCAGCCAGAACGGCAATGACAGCGGCACAGTGGTGAAAATCATCTGCAACGCCGGACTCTGCACCGCTGCCAACAAGATACCAGCCGAAAACAGCACGGACACCAGCAGCTTCCAGTTATTCCAAATCGGAATGGAAAACAGCGACTTTGTCTCCGACTTGCACTCAAATACATGTATCAACTGCGACAGAATCAAGGTGCAAAGTGCGGTAGTGCGTGCCATCTCCAATGTGCCGCCCAACCGCAACGCAGTCGAAAAAGCTCCTAAAGTGCAAACCCCTATCAGCAACCCCCGAAATACAATTCGCTGCAAAAGTCCGCCGGAAAAAAACGGTTCTTCCGGCTTTCGTGGTGGCTGCCGCATGGCATCCGGCTCTGGCTGCTCCATCCCCAGTGCAATCGCCGGTAACCCATCTGTCACCAGATTCACCAATAACAACTGTGTCGGCAACAAAATTACCGGCATTCCCATGAGAATCCCCAACAGCATTGTAATGACTTCCCCGATGTTACAGGAGAGCAGATACCGCACGAATTTTCGGATATTCGCATAGATACAGCGTCCCTGCTCCACTGCATAAACCAGTGTGGAGAGATTGTCGTCCAGTAAAACCACATCGGCTGCCTGTTTCGCAACCTCTGTACCCGATTTTCCCATGGCAACCCCAACATCTGCCTCTTTCAATGCCGGGGCATCGTTCACACCGTCCCCCGTCATTGCAACAATTGCCCCTCGCTTCTGATAGGCACGCACCAACCGCAGCTTATGTGCTGGATTCACTCTTGCAAATACGGCATACTCCTGAATACAGGCAGCCAGCTGGTCATCACTCAAGGCATCCAGTTCTTTCCCCGTCATCGCCTTTTTACCATGCAATAAACCTGCCTGCTCTGCAATGGCAAGGGCGGTTTTTTTGTGGTCGCCGGTAATCATGACTGTCTGAATTTTCGCCAGCTCACAAGTATGAATCGCTTGCTTTGCTGACTCTCTTGGTGGATCTAACATCCCACTCAGCCCAAGAAACACCAGTTCCCCATCTTCTCCATCTCGATAGGCAAATGCCAATACCCGCAAGGCTCGCTCTGACAAGGCATTGACTGCCTCTGTCACCTCTCTGCGGTATGATTCTGTCAGAGAAAGGATATTTGTGCCATGCAGCAGCTGCGTACAATCTGGCAAAATCCGGTCGGCTGCCCCTTTGATGTACTGCCGTTCTCCACCATCATAGGCAACTGTCACACACATCTTCTTCGTTTCGCTGTCAAAAGGTACAATTTTACGCAGCGGATAACGTTGTTTACAGCGTTCCCGTGTCAGACCACCTTTCTCCGCTGCCAGCAGCAATGCGGTTTCGGTCGGGTCTCCGACTGGGTCGTGTCCGGCAGTATGTTCTGCTGTGGTACAAAGCACACAGCATTCCAACAGGTTCTTTAATGCCGGACTGCTGTTTGCCCGAATGGCAGTTCCGTGCAGTCGAATGCAGTTGTCAACAGAAAAATGGGCATCGCTTGTGATGATATCCGTCACCGTCATATGATTTTCCGTAATCGTTCCGGTTTTATCTGCACACAGCACACCGGCACAGCCAAGTGTCTCCACACTGTGCAGGCGGTTCACAAGTGCCTGATGTTTCATCATCCGGCTGACTGCCAGTGCCAGTGCAATGGTCACGGTTGCCGGCAAGCCCTCCGGAATCGCAGCAATGGCAATGGTAATGCCTGTCATGAGCATATCAAAAATTGGCTCTCCACGCAACACCCCTGCTGCAAAAACCAAAATACACACTGCAATACAGAGCAATGCAACCACTTTTCCCAATCCGGCAAGCCGTTTTTGCAGGGGCGTCTGTGGTGTTTCAATGTCATGCAGCAAGTCAGAAATCTGCCCCATCTGTGTACGGATTCCGGTTGCAATGACACAAGCCGTAGCAGTTCCCCGCAAAATAGCAGTCCCCGCATAGACAATATTTTTCTTATGCAGAGCGTTATCGGTATCCTCTGGTGCTCCGGCTGTTTTGGAGACCGCAGCAGATTCTCCAGTTAAGACGGATTCATTGGCAGCAACACCGCTTGCTGTCAACAAGGCAGCATCTGCCGGCACACGGTCACCTGCTTCCAAGCGAATGAGATCCCCCCGCACGATTTCTGCTGCGGAAATCGTCTGCCACTTTCCATCTCGGCAGACAGCAGCCGTCGGTGCCGTCATTTGCCGTAGCGTTTCCAGCGTTTTTTCTGTTCGATATTCCTGTAAAAATCCAAGTATGGCATTGAGCAGCACAATTAAAATAATCGTAATCGCATCGGTCAGTTCTCCCAGCAGAATGGAAACGGCGGTTGCTGCCAGTAGAATCATCACCATGACATCCCGAAATTGTCCCAAAAAGATACGGACAGGCTTTGGTTTCTGTGCCTCTGCCAGTACATTTTCCCCATCTTGCCGCAAGCGGTTTTTTGCCTCCTGTTCGGTCAAACCTTGCATCGTTCTTTCCCTCCTGCACATCTTGTTGCATTTGATACAAGCATATGCAGACAAGGATGCTGTTTATGTCACAAATCATATTTGTCCTATACAACACAAAAATTTGAAAAAATAAGAGACAAAAAACAGCCCCTATTACAGAGGCTGTTTTTTACATCATATGCATATTATACAATTGGTTCTGCCGCAGTTTCTTCCGGCAGCAAATCTGTCTCCTCTTCTGGCAAGGCTTCTGTCTCTTTTGTCACGTTTATCTCCACTTCTGGTACAGATTCCTCTGCTGCTTCTGACCGCAAAGAAGTTCCAACAATTTCTACCCAATCGGGATTTAATCCTGCTGACTGCTTTGCATAATAGGTCAGAATGGAAACCGCATCCTCTACGGAAATGATATTGTCTTCATCAATATCGGATGCAATCATCGCTTTTGCATGCTGCATCGGCAATTCCGAGAAAATCGGATTCATACCAGCAGAACGCTTTGCATAGTATGTCAGCACTGCAACAGCATCTTCTACATTTATCACACTGTTTCCATCCACATCACCCTTTTCATAAGCAGCATGTGTCTGCCCTGTTGTTATGGTTCCTTCCAGTGTCGTTGTGGTGATTGATGTGGTTGTAGCTGAAGCGGTAGTGGAAGTAGTTGTAGTAGATGTCGTTTTCGCTGTAGTCGTGGTGGCAGATGTGGTTTTTGGTGTAGTCGTAGTGGAAGATGTTGTTTTGTTTGTGGTCGTGGTGGCAGACGTTGTTTTTGGTGTAGTCGTGGTTGCAGTCGTTGTTTTTGTTGTAGTCGTGGTTGCAGTCGTTTCATCCGTTGTAGTTTCTAAGACATTTATAGTAATCGTCAACTTGTAAAATTTATTATTGACCGTTGCACCAACCATAACACTTCCCTCAGAAACCGCTGTCACCAGTCCGTTCTCATCAATTGTCGCAATGTCCTCATCTGTAGACAGCCAAATCGGTTTTTCTGTTGTGCCCAATAAAAACAGTTGTAAGGTTCCACCAATCTGATTGATTTCTCGTACATTGTTCACTGTCACCACTTGTATGTTGTCTGTAACAGTGGTCTTTTCTGTCGTCCCTGTGCTGCTGGTATCCGCTGTGGTTTCTGTACTGGTATCTGTGGTATGCAGTGATGTACTGGTTGTCGTTGCTGCTGTTGTGGTGGTAGTAGTTTCAGTATAAACAGGAATACGCTGTTCCCACTCCAGCAGCGGATAACTACCATTTACACCACTGTAGGCATCGCCAAGCTGTTCTGCAAACGATGCTTTTTGCATATCTGCCTTTTTCATAGCCGTACAAGTGTCAGCATCCAACGCATCCACTACCGCCTCGGAAAGATAATAACAATTATCACAACTTGCTGCTTTGGACCCTACAATTCCGCCAATCGCACCCGTACCAGTCACACTGCCGACGTTGTAACAGTTCTCAAATGATCCAGCATTATATTTTCCGACCATTCCACCGACTGCCTGTTCACCTTTTAACGCACCGGTATTATAACAGTTCTGAATCTCTCCGCTGCTCTCTTCTCCAGCAATTCCGCCACTGCATTGCTTTGCAGAAATTTTCCCTGTGTTGCAGCTTTCTGTGATGGTTGCACAGAAGTTAATGCCTGCAATTCCACCAGCGTCTACCGTAGCAGAGATAAATGCTTCATTACTGCACTGCGAAACAACACCAAAATAGTTTGCACCGCAAATACCGCCTGCTGTATAATACCAAGAAGAAACAATGGCATGATTATGACAATTCTGAATCGTACCTCTGTAATTATAGGCACAAATCCCACCCGCATAGTCGTCAATACTGCCAAAATAGCTTTTTTCCAGTGTTAAATTTTTCACAGTTGCATCGGAAGCAATGGCAGTAAATAGCCCTTTTTTTCCGGTTGATTCTACATACAAACCGGAAATCGTATGATGATTGCCATCAAATGTTCCATGAAAAATGCATTCATCAAAGATGCCAATTGGTGTCCAACTGTTCTCTGGTACAACCTCACTCGTCTCCCATTTTTCCCAATCCGTCAGCGAATTCATCTGCAAATCCGCTTGCAGCGTAATGGTCACACCTTCAAAATTGGTTCCGCCGTTTACCAGCTTTGCCAAGCCTGCAAGCTCTTCTGGATTGGAGATCGAGAGTTCGGTTTCCCCTGCATGATACCAGCTGGTATCTACATCTCCATCCCATACAGCAGAAAAAACAGAGAATCCCGTTGGTAAGCAAGCGACTGTCAACAAAGCGGCGACAAAAAAGGAAATCGCTTTCTTGTATAAAATTGTTCTTCTTTTTTCCATATTATTCACTCTTTTTCTGTTTTAAAGTTTTGTGAAAAATCTGCTTCTAATCATTATACTGATTTTTTCGCAACTTGTCAATTATTTTAGATTGGAACTGCTGTTTTCCACAAAATAAATTTTATTTCGGCTCTGCTATTTGCAAATGATTTCTAATAAACTTACTGAAAATTCTATTCGTTTTATACTGTCTTCACAAAGCCATCGGCTTTGCAGCCACCTTTGGCGATATTGCAAATAATGGATTGTTTGCAATCACGGAAATCAATTTTCGGATTTCTTTGGGAAAACTTGTCTGAACCGTCCGGCAGATTCGCTACGC
>JAEDGE010000129.1 GCA_016297675.1 Oscillospiraceae bacterium | reverse complement strand
ACCCTGCTACATTATATCATTTTTATACCGAATTTGCAAGAGAGGGTAGTATAATTAGGTATATACCAGTAATTGTATATTCGTAAAAAGTTGATAGTGATAGTTTCGCTAAATCCCACTGATCAAGGTGCAATTCATAATCACAACCCAACAGAAAACGCTAAGCCAAAAGAAAACGCACTCCACCAAAAGAAAACGGTAATCAACAAGGTCGCAATTGTATCAAAATTACCGTTCTTAGACATACCTGCCCCCTTATTTTGATACAAAATAAGGGGGCATTTTTATGTCCTGAAAACAACGCAATATCGGCACTTTCTGAAAAGTGCCGTTTTCTGTTGTCCGAATAAATGAAAAATATGATTATTTTATCTTAAAATTTATATAAGGAAATCCATGTATTATAAGCTACATGGATTTCCTTATTTTTAATATATAATAATTATTGTATCAATCCTGCGTTGTAAAAATCTCATAATTCTCAGCTTGTATCTGGTCGGATAAGCCATATACTACATTACTCAGAACATACTCTCCGTTATTGATATAAACTTCAATCAGATTAGAAGCTACATAGATCTCCAGATGATTTCCCTCATATATTGCAGGAGTCTCAAAGTGACATCTAATCTCGTCATGTCCTGCAAAAACAGTGCTGCGGTCAGCAGAAATCCGATTATTTCGATAAGAAATCCGATAGCCGCCAATGTTGATTTCTGCTCCCTCGTCTATATCCAGACTGATCTTGTATCCGCCTTTTCCGGCTTCTGTTGGAGAAGAAATCTTCTTTGTAAACCGGTTTTGAACATTGGGATGCGGACGGAAATAAATATGCCCATTTTTAACTTCTACCATTCTTGGGATGCAGAACATTCCGTTCCACTTTCCATCTACTGCCTCCGGCATTCTTGCCCATGCCACCAGTACACGCCGTCCCTCAGCGTCTGTTGTACTCTGTGGTGCATACAGATCCAGACCATAATCCAGAAATTGAAATTCATCCGGCAGGTGCATGGTACAGCTTTCTGCATCAAATTCTGGAATCATACAGACAGCTGCGGAATCATAAGCTTTGCCATCGTTTAAAAATCCCATGGGCGAGAAAATCAGTACCTTTTCTCCGTCTGTTTCAAAATAATCCGGACACTCCCACATCCAGCCGAAGTTTTCTTTTTCTACATGATTCACATATTCCCAGTGTTGCAAATCTTTACTTCTGTAGAATAACAGTCTGCCTTTTCCTTCCACAGAACTGCCCAACACCATATACCATGCGTCCTTTTCTCTCCAGACCTTAGGGTCACGGGTGTGCGTTTTGCTTCCAATGTGCTGTGCCGCAATGGGTGGAATGACGGTTTTCTTATCTGCAAGATTGTCAAATGTCATGCCGTTTTCAGAGGTTATCATCAGCTGTGCTGACTGAAACTGATCATTCAGACAAGTATTAATATTTTCCGGATCTTCCTCGATATAGTTTACCCCAGTATAGATCAGATGCATTTTCCCATCCTGTTCCACCGCACTGCCAGAAAAACAGCCGCTTCTATCGTCCAGCTTGGAGGGATACAATGCAATCCCTTTGTGTTCCCATTGTACCAGATCTTTGCTGACCGCATGTCCCCAGTGCATTCTTCCCCACTGCGTAGCATATGGAAAGCACTGATAGAACAGATGATACATCCCCTTGAAGTAAATAAAACCGTTGGGGTCATTAATCCAGCAATCCGGGGCGTTCAGATGAACCAAATTTGTTTCAGACATAGCATTCCTCCGTATCCTTGTCAAAGAAATGCATTCTTGACGGTGTGAATACAAATTCAATGCTGTCACCAATGCCACTGACTTCATACTTGGAAACTCTTGCAACCGACTGACTTCCGCCGAATGTGAAGTACAAATTGTTTTCGTTGCCCATGACTTCTGCATTTTCTACAACAGCCTTCTGCTTTTCCTTCGGATAAAGGGAAAGGTTCTGCTCATCCAGCTTGATGTCCTCTCCACGGATTCCCAGAATCATCTCTCCCTGCCTGCCGTTCAGCTTAGAAATCACGGCATCCGGCAGTGTGATGGTTTCGCCAGTTGTAAAGGCAACTGTATTGCCCTTTACGGTAACATGATAGAAATTCATCTGTGGAGAACCGATAAAGCCTGCCACAAACTTATTTGCTGGATGCTCGTACAGCTCCATTGGCTTGCCGACTTGCTGAATGACGCCGTCTTTCATAATGACAATGCGGTCTGCCATGGTCATGGCTTCCACCTGATCATGGGTGACGTAAATAGTCGTACTGCCCAGTTCCCGATGCAGCTTGCTGATTTCGTTTCTCATGCTGACACGCAGCTTGGCATCCAGATTAGAAAGCGGTTCATCCATGAGGAATACCTTCTGATTCTTGACAATGGCACGTCCCAATGCCACTCTCTGCCGCTGACCACCGGAAAGATTCTTAGGCTTTCTATAGCGGTATTCAGAAAGTCCCAGAATCTCAATCGCCCAGTCCACTTTCTTCTTGATTTCTGCTGCCGGAACTTTCATGTTTTTCAGTCCGTAGGAAATATTTTTTTCCACCGTCATGTGGGGATAAAGTGCATAATTCTGAAATACCATGGCAATCCCTCTATCTCTGGGAGCGGTTTCGTTCATTTTCTTTCCGTCAATGTAAAGATCCCCACCAGTGATGTCCTCAAAACCGGCAATCATCCGCAGCGTGGTGGATTTTCCGCAGCCAGACGGACCAACGAAAGCGATAAATTCTCCCTGTTCAATTTCCAGATTAAAATCAGTCACAGACTTTCTATCTGCATTGGCATACTGCTTGTCAATATGTTTCATTTCAATAAAGCTCATAACTTAGCCCTCCTTAGAACCGGTGGAGACAACGCCCTCCACAATTTGTTTTGAGAACAATGCGTAAATAATAATAACTGGAATTGTAATCATGGTAATCACAGCAAGCGTCTGTCCCATGGTAGTATTGTCATTGGAAGTGATGGAGTTCAGACCAATCTGTGCGGTCAGCAAATCACTGGATGTGAACACCAGCGACGGCCAGAGATAATCGTTCCAGACATTCAGGAATGTGAACACGCTGACGGTTGCCACAACGGTTTTGGACATCGGCAATACCATGGTAAAAAAGTATTTCAGTGGGCTGCAATGATCCAGCTGTGCCGCCTCCCAGACATCGTCCGGCAAACTGATGAACACCTGCCGGAACAGGAAAATATTAAAGGGATTGACAATCATGGGCAGCACATAGCCAAATACGGTGTTAAGCAGTCCCATCTTTGCAACAAACAGGAAGTTGATGGTGATAATGGTTTCTGTGGGAACGATCATCAGTAGCATGATGATCAGCACCCAGCGTTCCCGGAATGGGAAATTGATTTTCGCAAGGGCATAGCCTGCCAGACCGTTTACCACAATTCCTGCAAGAATCATAATTGCCGCATAGAACAAGGTATTCAGCATATAGCGAATAAAACTGGTGTCCGTGAGAATGGTAATATAGTTGTCAAAAAAGCTTCCGTTCAGTGCCGGCGGAATAAATGCCTTTACGGTGTTCATATCCGCAGTAATGGCAGCATCCGTCTTAAAGGAATTTGCCAGCATCCAAATCACCGGAAACAGAAAGAACAGGGACAGTATAAATAATACTACTGCTAAGATGATGTTAGCGGTTTTTTGTTTTCTTGTTCGCATGGTTACCCTCCTTATCTTTCGTCAGAATGGTCTGTATAATGGTCAGAATCACAACAAATGCAGTGAACACAATTGCCATTGCGGATGCCAGACCGATTTCCCAGTTTACCGTACCGGTTTCGTAAATATCATATACCAATGTGTAAGTGGAATGAGACGGACCGCCGCCGGTCATAACCATAGGCTGTACAATCATACGGAATGCACCGATGGTAATGG
The DNA here is from genome assembly GCA_016297675.1 of Oscillospiraceae bacterium. Taxonomy (GTDB): domain Bacteria; phylum Bacillota; class Clostridia; order Oscillospirales; family Ruminococcaceae; genus Ruminococcus_C. Next base: position 1,344 of record JAEDGE010000129.1, on the reverse strand, counting down.
TGATGAACACGAATACGCAAAGGGGTTTCAACTCTGGCAGTGTGATATCCTTGAACTTCTGCCAGCCGCTGGCGTGATCCATTTCGGCAGCTTCATACAATGCCGGATTGATTGCCTGCAAGCCACCCAGAAAAATAATCATCTGATAGCCGACGCCCTGCCATACACTCATAATGGCGATGGAAGGGAGTGCCTGATCAGCACTGTGGATAAAGGGCTGTGCATCAATGCCGATGTGACTGAGCAAGGTATTCAGAATGCCTTCTGGGCTGTAGATCTGCATCCACAGATTGGATACCACTGCAAGAGACATGACAACGGGAATGAAGAATGCGACTTTGAAGTATTTCTTGCAAATGGTCACCTTGTTGATGAGCAATGCCAGTCCCAATGCCCCAAGGCTCTGTGCTGGTACAATGATCAAGACGAATTTCAATGTGTTCCAGAAAGCAGAGGAGAACAGCTCATCTTTAAAAATCTTTCCGTAGTTTTCCAACCCTACAAAGTGAGTCAAATCTGGATTGAGTGCAAAATAATCTGTGAAACTGAAAATCAGCGTCAGCAGCATGGGCAGGAACAAAAACAGAATCAAAAGCAACAGTGCCGGTCCGAAAAATGCCATTCCCATAAGAGAGTTTGATTTTTTACTTTTCATTTTCTTGTGTAACGCTCTAATTTTGCGTTAATCCTTTCTACAGATTTATCCAGTTCTTCCTGTGCATCCTTGCCACTGAGCCCAACGCTCTCGAGTGTCTGCTGAAAGGATGTACTTACCTGCGGATAAACAGGTGTTTTTGGTCTTGGGTGTCCGTAATCTCTCAGTTGTTCATACAGTGCCTTGTAATTTTCATCTTCTTCAAACAAGGTAATCTGGTCATAAGCTGCATAGGTGGACGGCATACTCTTGGTATTTTCAAAAAGCAGCTTTCCACTGTCTGTACCACTCATCCATTTTACCAGCTCTGTTGCCGCCTCAATATGTTCTGTTTTGGAAGTTGCCGCATATGCCCAAGAACCGGTTGGGGTATATCTGCCGCCGTCCCATTGATCGCTGACCACATAAGGTGCTACACCGAGTTCAATATCTGAATAATTTTGATAAATGGTATTGACTTCCCACGCACCGTCAAATTTGAAAGCAGCCCGTCCGCTTTCAAAGAGATTTTCAATCGGTGCCTGTGACATATACCCATTGTCCACAAAGCTCCGGAAATACTGCATGGCAGCAACGTTTTCCTGAGAATTGAACACACTGTCTACAGTAAGTCCGTCTTCGCTCACAAAATCACCGCCATTCGACCAGATAAAGGGGGCATAATAATAAATGCTTGCTTCGTCTACCGG
>JAEDGE010000128.1 GCA_016297675.1 Oscillospiraceae bacterium | reverse complement strand
GCGCCCGTTTTCGTAGAACAGGCAGAAATGGAGGCAATATGAAAACTGGACTGACCAAGCGGCAGAAAACGACCTGCATCTATTTTGACGAAGCCAGCAAAACCGTCGAAATCCAGACGCACAATACCGCGCTCAAAAAGCGGCTGACACAGTACGCGGCAGAGTATCCCAACCTGTGCAGGCAGACCGACGATGACGAACAGGGCGGTCTGACCTTCGAGATCGACCGCAGGCGGTTCGCCGTCCGTCTGACCGCGCCGTACTCCGACGAGCGCCGGCAGGCAGCAAGCGAACTTGCCAAAGGAAATACAAATCGGTTGAGGAATGCAAAATAAGCATTAACCATATGGGGAAAAATCAGGTACATAACCTTTCCCCATCATATTGAATTCAAACGAGAGGTGTGTTATAATGGGGAAAAATCAGGTATTGTTCTTGTCCCAGATGGAGGAAAGCAAAATGGCAAAGCAGGTTCACATCCGCGTAGATGATGATATTTATAAGGAACTCAGCGACTATTCTGTAGTAAGTGGGCAGTCCATGCAGGACTGCCTGTCTGTAGCAATTAGGCAAATGCTCGTCAAGGCAAAGGAAGAACCTTCTCAGGATTGTAATGGGTACACCTTTATTGATTTATTTGCAGGTATTGGCGGTATGCGACTTGCATTCGAATCAGCCGGTGGGTGCTGTGTTTATTCTAACGAATGGAATAAGTACAGCCAGCAGACCTATTACGCAAACTTTGGTGTGCAACCGGACGGTGATATTACAAAGGTTCAGGCTGAAAGCATCCCGGATCATGATATTCTTGTAGCGGGATTCCCCTGTCAGCCGTTCTCAATCGCCGGGGTTTCGAAGAAAAACAGTTTGGGGCGTGCTACCGGTTTTGAGGACAAGACCCAGGGAACGCTTTTCTTTGATGTATGCCGTATCCTGAAAGCAAAGCGTCCGAAAGCGTTTATGCTGGAGAATGTCAAAAATCTTTGCAGCCATGACAAAGGCAGAACTTTTCAGATTATCCAGGAATCTCTGCGGGAGCTGAACTACAAAGTATTCTTCCGGGTCATTGACGGAAAAGGCTATGTGCCGCAGCACAGAGAGCGTATTGTCATTGTCGGCTTTGATAAAGAACGGTATGGAGAGAATGTCAGTTTTTCTTTTGATCTGCACCCTTTGAAGAAGCAGCCGGTCGTGCGTGATATTCTTGAAAAAGAGGTTAGTGAGAAGTATACGCTTTCAGATAAACTCTGGATTTACCTTCAAAACTATGCTGCAAAACACCGTGAAGCAGGCAATGGTTTTGGCTACGGAATCGCCCCTCTGGACGGAGTGACCAGAACGATCAGCGCCCGTTATTATAAAGACGGTTCTGAAATTCTGATCGAACAGCGCGGAAAGAATCCACGTCGTTTGACGCCGCGTGAGTGTGCAAGATTGCAGGGATTCCCCGACAGCTTCAAAATCCCGGTTTCGGATACGCAGGCATATCGACAGTTTGGAAATTCCGTTGTTGTTCCGCTTATGTCCGATGTCGCAAAGCTGATTGTTGCAAAGCTGGAACAACTCGATACTGACCCGCAAATCGAAATTGCTTTTTCCAATATTCCGCAAAGGAAGGTGATATAAATGCCAGAAGGATACGCAATTCAGGCAATACAGGCTGTTCTGAGCGGTCAGAGAGCTTATTGCAAGTTTCTTGCGGCAAATGATACCGGCTTGACCGGAGGGCATCAGGCGGGAATCTATATTTCAAAGCCGTCAATCCCCATCCTTTTTGATGAACCGGGTATCAAGGGGACGAACAAGGAAAATGGGTAAAGGTCAAATGGCAGGACGGTATTGAAACAGATACCCGCTTTATTTACTACGGAAAGGGTACACGAAACGAGTATCGGATTACAAACTTCGGGCGCGGTTTTCCTTTCCTGCGACCGGAGTATACAGGGGCGCTTTTTGTATTTACAAAATGTGATGCTGAGGATTATCAGGCATTTGTACTGAATTCCGAAGAAGATATCGACCAGTTCCTTGACGCATTCGGCATCAGTCCAACAGAGACAAATCAGTTGATTGATGCTGGGCGGGTACAGGAAGAAACGCAGGAACGGATTGCCATTCAGGAGTTTATTGCAGGGCTGACAGTAGATTTTCCTCTCTCAGAAGAAATGTCCGCAGCAGCTCGTGACATTCAGAACCGTGTATATGACCATCTTGAATTTATCCGCACAAATCCTGACCGTAAGATCATCGACTGGACAAATACGGAGTATGCACTTTTTCGTGCGATTGAACACGCACGATATGGGGATGCCATCGCACGCGGATTTACGTCCGTAGACGAATTTATCACGATGGCAAATATGGTTCTGAACCGCAGAAAGAGCCGTGCAGGAAAGAGTCTGGAGCATCACCTTTCTGCAATCTTTGACGGCAATGAAATCATATACACCGCACAGGCTGTTACAGAGGGCAACAAGAAACCGGACTTTATCTTCCCTTCGCAGGCATCGTATCATGATATGACTTTCCCTACAGAAAGGCTGATCTCTCTGGCTGCAAAAACGACCTGCAAGGATCGTTGGCGTCAGGTTATCAATGAAGCCGACCGTTTGCGTGACAGGCCCAAATATCTCTGTACGCTCCAGCAGGGAATCTCCCCTGCACAGATGGACGAAATGCAGAGCGAGAATGTTATTCTTGTTGTTCCCAGACAATACATTACATCCTATCCCGCAGATCGTCAGGACAGAATATGGACGCTTTCAAAGTTCGTTTCTTATGTGCGCGAGGTCGAAGGACTCTGATGGCGGATATTGTTTCTCCGGAAAAACGCAGTCAGAATATGTCTGCGATACGATCAAAAAACACAAAGCCTGAAGTGTATCTGCGGAAACTGCTTTTTGCACAGGGCTATCGTTATCGGATTGCAGACAAGTCTGTTCCGGGGCATCCTGATATTTTTCTGTGCAAATATAATACTGCGATTTTTGTCAATGGTTGCTTCTGGCATCGTCACCCAGGCTGCAAATACGCATATACACCAAAGAGTCGCGTGGAATTCTGGCAGAAAAAGTTTGATGATAATGTCAGACGGGATAGTGCAGTGAAAGCAGAATTGCTGGAGCATGGCATTAAGTGTTTGATCGTATGGGAATGTACTATTAATCGAATGGTGAAAAGCAGCGACGTAGAAAAACGGATCATCCAGCAGTGTACAGGTTTTCTTCGCGCGAAAGAGATGCTGCTGGAGCTTTGAAACCCGGATCTGCACATAAATAGTTGCGGATATGGATGTAGAATATCATATATTCCGAGGAAAGGAGCTGAACGCAATGGCAAGAGGCATACCGGCAATTGTAACCCCAGAAGTATTACAATGGGCGCGAGATCTGGATAGGATCACTATAGATGAAATTGCGCAGAAATTAAATGTCGATGCAGCCAAGGTTAGCGCATGGGAAAACGGAAATGAACACCCATCCCTGACACAGGCAAAAAAGCTCGCAAAACAGTATCGCGTACCATTTGCTTTTTTCTATTTGCCTGACGTACCCAAAAGGGCAAAGCGGCTCGAAAAAACCGATTATAGAACATTTGGAAACTGGGGATTTCCGGAAATGTCTCGTGAGTTGAGATGGTTTCTCAGAGACATTGAAGATCGCAGAGATATTATGATTGACCTTTATGGGGAAGCAGAAATATTACCGACTGTATGTACTTTGAGCATCTCGCCTGATACCAGCGAAGAAATATTTTCTGAGCAGATCAGAAACTTTTTATCTTTGACAGATGCTGTACAGATCAAATTCAGAAAACCGGAAGCAGCGCTCTCGTATTGCATTTCCAAACTGGAAGAGCAGGATTTTCTGATTTTTCAAGCAGCAAAGGTTCAGCCCGAAGAAATGCGAGGGCTGTCCGTAGCCTACGACACTTTTCCAATTATTGCACTTAACCGAAAAGATGAACCAAGCGCAAGATTGTTCACTCTACTACATGAGCTGGTTCATATTATGACGCGAACATCTGGTATTTGCAATAATATGAGCCAAGATCCCGGTCAAGCAGAAAAAACAGAATTGTTCTGTAACAAGATTGCCGGATTAGCCCTAGTTCCAACTGTTCAGTTGAAAAGAAACAAGAACTTCTTCCTGATGCAGCAATATGGGATTGATGATACCTATGTTAGTGCATTAGCCAGAGATTTTGCTGTTAGCAGAGAAGTCATTTTGCACAGATTGTGGGACATTGATTTTATTGGGAAGTCCGATTATTTTGATATTTTGAATAGATATACTGATGAATACCGCGCTTATAAACAAAAAAAGAAAACAGATGGATTTCTCCCTCCAGCACTTGATAAAGGAACTCAAGTAGGAAAGCTGTACACGAAAGCTGTTATGTCTGCATATCACGCAGAGAAACTCACTCCGCGAGAGGCAAGCAATTACCTTTTGGGGCTGCGAGTTAAACATTTCGAAGCCGTTGAAAGGTGGTGCTACTGATGGCTAAATATGTGTTTGATAGCAACATTTTTATCAATCTTCAACGGCGGCAACCACTTGATGTATTTCCATCTCTTTGGGTCAAAATCGGCGAACTGATGGATGATGGTACGATTATTTCCAGCCAAGAAGTTTATGATGAGATCATGATTGGTGGCGATGATCTGGAAAAATGGGCGAAGGCACGGCAAAAGTGCTTCCTTCCATCGAATATTCCAGTGCAGCAGGATGTCAGAGCCATTCTTTCCACGCACCGCGGACTCATAGAAGGAGGAAAAAAGAAAAATTCCGCTGATCCGTTTGTTATTGCTCTTGCAAAACAACAAAACTGCAAAGTGGTGACAGAAGAGGTCCCAACGCATAATATGAATTCGCCCAAAATCCCTGATGTTTGTGCTGCCTATAATATTGAATGTATTGATTTCATAGCTTTCGCGCGTGAAGAAAAATTTGCGTTTTGACACAGACCTTTCGGAACATCACGGCGACGCCGTAGAACCATACTATCAAAAGTATAAGCTATTGATAGCATCCCCTGATAGCTTTTTGATAGCAGAAAGTCGGATACCCCGTAGGATTGGGATAATTGGTATCAAATAAAGCCAAATGGAATCAAACGGTCTATACAAAAAAGTTTAGAGTGCGTTTCCACTTGGCGAGTGGGAATAATTTCGCAGGTCAAAAAAGCCCGTAAATACTGGACTTTTTGAACCTTGGCGCCCCTTGTGGCAACGATTTGGCAGCACTTTTTCACAATTGCAGAA
>JAEDGE010000127.1 GCA_016297675.1 Oscillospiraceae bacterium | reverse complement strand
GTTTCTGAACTATTTTGTTGATAACCACAACTTGGACACACATATCGTTTTCCACAACCAAATAATCCACCCATTAACCCAACTGGTCCCAACATTACTGCACCAATTGCTGCTCCAGCAACAGCCCTTCCAACAGAAAAATGCTTCTCTTTCATTGATCGATTACATTTTGGACACCACATAATGAAATTCCTCCTAAAAATCAACTTTTATCTCACATTTATGAATTGGATTATGACTAAGGAAATCTCTCCCATTCACAACTTTATTATAGCAATTACTATGGACATACGTCTGTCCGTTCAATAAAAATTTACAGTTAAAATCAAAAAACCTGCCGAATTTTCACACCCGACAGGTTTCATGCAAAGGATTTCACATCATTTTTATCCATTCCGGAATGATACACTTCTATTTTTTCCTTGCAATCACAACTTCTGATTTTCCATCTATCCAATTAAAATCAAAAGAAAAAGCACTCTATTCTCACACAATTGCAGAAAAAAATTGATTTTAATTTCAACGTTTTATTTATAGCACTTTCATCTTATTTCTATTATTATAAACTTTCATGAATAAACTTATAAATTACAACCAAATGACTTGTCAGGCACCAAAAACTATGCTACAATAAAAGCAATTCCTGTTGTGACTGCAACACGCTCTGAAATCGTTTCCGTACCACATGACAGAGTCCAAGGGCAGGAAGACAGAGAAAAAACCAGAGCACGGAAAATGGCAGGCAAATCTGCCCAAACAGATTCAACGGAACATCCCGATAACTCCAGACGTGCCAATGCATAACCAAATTATCCAGCACGCCAACCACCATCTCCAATGCGGTAATCATGCAAGCACCAGATAATGCCTGTAAAAATAAGGTGTGCTGTGGAGCCGTTCCATGCATCCAGTAAAGCAGCATTCCCACAGTTCCGCCAAGCAACGTCATCGTCCAGTGCGTGTACCCTCTTGCAGTGATTTCCAGAAAGCTGTAAATCAAGCAGCCAAGCAAAAACATATATGCCAGTTCATAGATGTGGATTTTCTGCGATGCGGTCATCTGTTTCACCTTCTTTGTTTTGATTTTTTCTGCACTGCAAGCATGATTCCGTTTTATATACCAGGCTCTATTGCAAAGCCTCATGTGATTTTGCAATCCGCTCTAAAAGAAATGGCAGCATCGCTGCCAAAGCCATCGTTCCTACCATTCTCACAAAATCGACCGCTTTACATCCGTAAAAGAAACAATTGCAAAAGCGAACGATTTTGCATAGAGGATAATATAGTATAAACCGGAACGCCTATGGTATACCATATAGAAAGAAAGGAATTTTATCCATGAGAAGAAGTGGTATTTTAATGCACATCTCCAGCCTGCCCTCTCGTTACGGGATTGGCAAGCTGGGATACTCCGCTTATCAATTTGCGGATTTTCTCAAAAAAAGCGGCGTTTCTGTCTGGCAGATTCTTCCGCTCTCTCCGACCAGCTATGGCGATTCCCCCTATCAGTCCTTTTCCGCCTACGCTGGCAATCCCTACTTCATCGACTTTGAACTGCTCGAAGAAGAGGGACTGCTGCAACACACTGACTATGCCGACCTGAATTGGGGCAGCCCGAATAAAGTCGATTACGAACGGCTCTATCAAATGTGTTTCCCCATTTTGCGGAAAGCATTCACTGCTTTTGACTGCAAACAGCCAGACTATCTTGCATTCTGTGAAAAACACAAGACATGGCTGCCAGATTATGCCCTGTTTATGGCACTGAAATTTGCCCATGAGGGCAAAGCGTGGGATGAATGGGAACCGGAACTGGCAATGCGGGAACCAGAAGCCCTTCAGAAAGCTCGTTCCCAGTACGCAGAAGATATTCAGTTCTTCCAAGTGATGCAGTACTGGTTCTATACCCAGTGGGATAAACTCAAATCCTATTGTAATCAAAATGGTCTGGAACTGATTGGAGATATGCCGATTTACGTTTCCTATGACAGTGTAGAAGTCTGGGCACAACCGGAACTATTTGAACTGGATGAACAGCATAAACCCATTGCCGTTGCCGGATGTCCGCCGGATGTCTTCTCTCCGACCGGTCAGCTCTGGGGCAATCCGCTCTATGACTGGGATTACCACAAGAAAACTGGTTACGAGTGGTGGATTCAGCGGCTGGCATTCGCTACCTCTATTTATGATACCGTCCGCATTGACCACTTCCGTGGTTTTGAAAGCTATTACAGCATTCCCTACGGCAATGAAACTGCGGAAATCGGTGAATGGCGGAAAGGTCCAAACACGGCTCTGTTTTCCGCTGCACAAAAAGCACTCGGAAAGCTGTCTATCATTGCAGAAGACCTCGGATTTATCACGCCGGAGGTGCAGGAAATGCTGGATGCCTGCGGTTATCCGGGCATGAAGGTGACGCAGTTTGCATTCAGTGACGGTGCAAAAAGTACCTATCTGCCGCAAAACTACAAGACCACCAACTGCATTGCCTACACCGGCACGCACGATAATATGACCCTGAATGGCTGGGTTTACGGTGCAACCGACAAGGAAATCAGTTTTGCAAAACGCTATCTGCGAGTTAGAGATCGAAAGGATTTACCAGAAGCCATGCTGCGTCTCACTTGGGGCAGTATCGCAGACCTTGCCATTGGACAGGTGCAGGACTTCCTGCAAGAACCAGCCAATGCACGAATGAACACCCCATCTACCGCATTCGGCAACTGGCAGTACCGCACAATCGCAAAGCAATTCAATCATAAGCTCTCTAAGAAAATTTATCAGCTCAATGCCCTGTACAACCGCCTGCCAGAAGCCGCAGCGGATACAGAGGAAATCGAACAGGAGGACTAATTCCCATGCAGAAAGATGTATTCAAAACCCAACTGACACAGGCACTCGCTGGCATTGCTCCAAAGGATGCCACCCCACAGCAGCTGCATCAGGCAATCGGTGAAGTTGTGATGCACAACATCGCAGCAGACTGGAACCGCAGCACACAGGCACACGAACAAAACCGCCATGCCTGCTATTTCTCCATGGAATTTCTGGTGGGTCGTGCCGTGTTCAACAACCTGCTCTGTCTTGGCTGCTATGACGAAGTAGAAGCAGCGTTACAGGAAATGGGAGCTTCGCTCTCCTCTCTCGAAGAAATCGAAGATGCTGCTCTTGGTAACGGCGGTCTGGGGCGGTTGGCAGCCTGCTTCCTCGACAGTGCTGCCACATTGAATCTCCCACTGGACGGCTATGGCATTCGCTATAAATATGGTCTGTTCAAGCAGTCCATTGTAGACGGTTTCCAGAAGGAAGAACCAGACAACTGGATGCAATATGGCGATGCTTGGTCGGTTCGCTGTGAAAAAGATGCTGTATTGGTGCATTTTAATGGACAGACCGTCAAGGCAGTGCCGTATGATATGCCAGTCATCGGCTGCAAAACCAATCACATTGGCACGCTGCGTCTGTGGCAGGCAGAACCCGTGCAGACCTTTGACTTTGATCTGTTCAATCAACAGAAGTATCTGGAGGCATCTGCCGAAACCGTTTATGCGGAAGACATCTCCCGTGTGCTCTATCCGAACGATGATACTTGGGAGGGCAAGAAGCTCCGTCTGAAGCAGCAGTATTTCTTCTGTGCCGCTTCTCTGGCTGACATTCTGAAAAAGCACAAGGCAACCTATGGTACACTGGACAATCTGGCAGACAAGCTTGCAATTCAGCTGAACGATACCCATCCAGTGATTTCTATTCCGGAACTGATTCGTCTGTTGCTGCTGGACGACAGCAGCCGGACATTTGCCGATGCCTTTGCCATTGCACAGAAGGTCTTCCGCTATACCAACCATACAGTTATGCCGGAGGCACTGGAAAAATGGGACTGCCATTTGGTAGAACAACTGTTGCCGGAACTGTATCCGATTATCGTACAAATCAACGAGGCACTGCTGACCGATTTGTATCAGAAAAATATTCCGGCAGAACAGATTGCCAAAATGAAAATCATTCAGAACGGCATGGTACACATGGCACATCTGGCAGTGTATGCCTCTTCCTACACCAACGGCGTGGCAGCCATTCACACACAGATTCTGAAAGATACCGTATTGGCAGACTGGTACAAAATCTGGCCGGAACGGTTCTTCAATGAGACAAACGGCATCACCCAGCGGCGTTGGCTGGCACTGTGCAATCGGGAACTGTCTGGACTGCTGACAGAGCTTTCTGGTTCGGACGCATGGATGACCGATCTGGCACAGCTGAAACAGCTCGAAGACAAGGGAACGCCGGACGTTCTCCAGCGGTTCTGCGACATCAAACAGACCAAAAAGCAGCAGTTGGCGGATTTCATTGCTGCAAAAGAGGGCATCCAGATTGATCCGAACACCATTTTCGATATTCAGATTAAGCGGCTGCATGAATACAAGCGGCAGCTGTTGAATGCGTTCTCGATTCTCTATCTGTACGAGGGCATCAAGGATGGCAGCATTCAGAACTTTACCCCAACCACATTTATTTTTGGTGCAAAGTCGGCACCGGGCTACCGTCGGGCTAAGGCAATCATCAAGTTCATCAACGAAGTGGGCAAGCTGATTGCAAATGATCCGGAAGTCTGCGATCTCATCAAGGTGGTTTTTGTTTCCAACTACAATGTTTCCTATGCGGAAAAACTGGTGGCAGCGGCAGATGTTTCTGAACAGATTTCCACTGCGGGTACGGAAGCATCCGGCACCGGTAACATGAAACTGATGTTGAACGGTGCGGTTACACTGGGCACATATGACGGCGCCAATGTGGAAATCGTAGAGGAAGCCGGCGAAGAGAACAACTATATTTTCGGTGCACGAGTAGAAGATTTGGAAAAAATCGTTCCGCAGTATCATAGTCGAAAGCTTTTCTCCGAAAATCCGAACATTCGCCGTGTTGTAAATCGTCTGATCGACGGCACACTTTCGGACGGCGGCAGCGGCGATTTCCGGGAGCTGTATTATGCTCTGCTGGACGGTGCAAGCTGGCATGCTCCCGATCACTATTACCTGCTCGGCGATCTGGAAAGCTATGTGGAAGCAAAGCTGCGGTGTAATCAGGATTACAAGGATCGGATGGCATTTGCAGCAAAGCAGTGGCAGAATATCTGTCATGCTGGAAAATTCAGTTCCGACCGCACCATTGCCGGTTATGCAAAGGAAATCTGGCAGATTGAACCGGTCATGTAATGCATACGATTTCTAAGTAACCATTAAGGGGAACAGGCATGTTATACTAGGCTCTATTGCAAAATCTACAATTTTGCAATACCGGCAATGCATT
>JAEDGE010000126.1 GCA_016297675.1 Oscillospiraceae bacterium | reverse complement strand
TAATAACCATCGGGATTCTTAATAAACACGAAGAACTAGAGTATATGTAATATCATCAGAAATTATTTTCTCTAACATTGGTGGCTCGGGGTAAAATACATCTGCTTCTGCTGTAATCGACAGATTAGGGGAATGTGTTGTGCTTGGGAGCATCAGCCCTATGCCCACACATGCGATGGCAGTGATGTTACAAAGCCATCTTTTTATTTTTTGTTTCATAAACAGATTCCTCCTTTTTCATCTTTTTGTGTTTTTATTATAACATTTTCTTTTAGAAATGTCAAATAAAAATTATGTGAATAAGTAAAAAAAACAAAACAAATTTCACATAGGAATGGGATGAAATGCGTACTCTTTTTCAGCAAAATTTGCACACGGAGTCGAAAATAGCACTTTACAAAAAACAGCCTGTTGTGGTATAATAAAGAATGCAGAAAAAATCAAAGGAGGAACCGCATTTGAACAAATATCTTTCCATTTGTGGGAGTCTATTCCTTTGTACACAATTGCTGACCGGCTGTACTGACTTTTCAAAAACAGTTGTTTCGCCAAATGGGACACATACCCTGCGAATTGACTATGACTTTGCTTCTTGTCCCACTGTATATGAGGAGAAGCGTGGTTCTGATGTTTTGCTTTGGTCGTATCAAGGGGTTGGTTTTACAGAAACAACATTCGTTTCTTTGGAATGGACAGGAGAAGATACAGTTGACTTGACGTTTGCTGACGAAACCGTATCATTGTGCTTGGGAGAAGGAGCGTAAAGCAATATGCTGGAAAATAAAACAGAAATCAATTTGCAGGCGGCAATGGCATTGCAGAAAGTCATGATGAAGCGTTCCAACTGGCTGCGGTACATACTGGCAGTCATTTTGATACTGAATACCGGTTTTCAGATTGTTTGGAGTATCTGTAACCGTACACGCATTGGCAGTGAAACACTCAAACAAAACAGCATGGTCGCTTTTTTCTGCCTGATTTTAGCGATTTTATTGCTGCTGATGCCGTGCATGATGAAGAAGCGTGTGAAAAGGCAGCTGGAACAACAACTTGCCATGAACCGTGCACCGCTCGTCAATCATTACTTATTCCAGCCCGATGGTCTGCTGGTGAAGGATGACGGTGTGGAAAACGGTCGGGAACTGCTGCTGCCGTATGAAAAAATCACAAGATTTCTACAGGATGAAACCTATTATTTCCTGTATGTGAAATCTATGAATAGTGCCTATATTTTAAAACAAGATGCCTTTATTCCAAATGATAACGTGCAGGCTATGGCATGTTTGCAGGAAAAGCTGGCACATTGCAAAGGCATTCGCTGAATGAGAGATACAAGGAGAAAACGAAATGATGGAGCAGATTCGCAATTTTTGTATTATTGCACACATTGACCATGGAAAATCGACATTGGCTGACCGGATTCTGGAGCAGACCTTTACCGTGGCAAAACGAGACATGGAAGAACAGATTCTGGACAACATGGACATTGAACGGGAGCGTGGCATTACCATTAAGGCACGGGCAGTTCGTCTGAATTACAAGGCAAAGGATGGAAAAACCTATGTGTTCAACCTGATTGACACGCCGGGACATGTGGACTTTAACTATGAGGTTTCCCGAAGCCTTGCCGCCTGTGAAGGAGCGATTCTGGTTGTGGATGCCTCGCAAGGCATTGAAGCACAGACGCTTGCCAATACCTATCTTGCCATTGAACATGATTTAGAGGTTGTGCCGGTGGTGAACAAAATTGACTTGCCGGCAGCCGATCCGGAACGGGTGTGTCAGGAGATTGAACGTGTCATCGGGATTCCGGCAATGGATGCCCCGAGAATCTCTGCAAAGGAAGGCATCAATATCGGGGAAGTCATGGAACGGATCGTGACGGAGATTCCTGCCCCGAAAGGAAATCCAGATGCACCGCTGAAAGCGTTGATTTTTGACAGCTATTATGATGCCTATAAGGGTGTTGTAATTTATATCCGTGTCAAGGAAGGGACGGTCAAGGTCGGGGATACCATTCGTCTAATGGCAACTGGTGCAGAATTTACCGTTGTGGAAGCCGGCTATATGGACACGAAAAGTCTGGTCAACGTTGGACAGCTTTCTGCTGGTGAAGTAGGGTATCTGTCCGCTTCCATTAAGAGTATTGGAGATACCCGTGTTGGGGATACCGTCACATTGGCAGAAAATCCGTGTGAAGAACCGCTGCCGGGCTATCGGAAAGTGAATCCGATGGTGTTCTCTGGTATCTATCCGGCAGATGGTGCGAAGTACGGTGATTTGCGGGAAGCGCTGGAAAAACTGCAATTAAATGATGCGTCGCTGTCCTTTGAGCCGGAAACGTCGATTGCATTGGGATTTGGTTTCCGCTGCGGATTTTTGGGCTTGCTGCATATGGAAATCATTCAGGAACGGCTGGAACGGGAATATAACCTTGATTTGATTACCACAGCTCCGTCCGTTATCTATCGGGTTACCATGACAAATGGCGATGTGGAAATGATTGATAACCCGACGAATTATCCGGATCCTGCCCTGATTCAGCTGGCAGAAGAACCGATGGTCAAGGCAGAAATTCTGACACCGCCGGACTTTGTCGGCAATGTCATGGAACTTTGCCAGAACCGGAGAGGGGTCTTTGTGGATATGCAGTATCTGGATGACACCAGAGTTTCTTTGAAGTACAATCTGCCATTGAATGAGATTGTGTATGATTTCTTTGATGTATTGAAGTCCAGAACCAGAGGGTATGCGTCCTTTGATTATGAGGTGACAGGCTATGCCGCTTCGCAGTTGGTCAAGCTGGATATTCTGCTGAATGGGGATGTAATTGATGCCTTGTCCTTTATTATTCACAAGGATAAGGCATATGAACGGGCGAGAAAGATTGTGGAGAAGCTGAAACAGAATATTCCACGGCAGCTGTTTGAAGTGCCGGTACAGGCAGCCATCGGCGGAAAAATCATTGCAAGAGAAACGATTAAGGCAATGCGGAAGGACGTATTGGCGAAGTGCTACGGCGGGGATATTACGAGAAAGAAGAAGCTGCTGGAGAAGCAGAAGGAAGGTAAGAAGCGGATGCGGCAGCTTGGTACGGTAGAAGTACCGCAGGAAGCGTTTATGAGTGTATTGAAATTGGATGAAGAGTAGGAGAATGTGAGTTCGATGAACAAGTTTTACCTACTGAATGGCGAACTGCGTTCACAGGCAGACAGCGTAGCGAATCTGCCGGATGGTTCGGAAACAGTTTCCCTAAGAAATCCGAAACTGTATTTTTATCGAACTCACGTTAAAATAGATTAGAGAAGGAAGGCAAACAATTATGATGTATCCATTTTTAACATTAGATGATGAGACAGAGATTACACATTCTGATTTTCTGCCGTCTGGAAGAGTGAAAATATACGTCGAGAAGCCTGATGAAAAAGATTGTTTTCATCATATGATTTGCTATCTTCCCGATTATACAATTGGGGAAGTTTATGGATTCCGTGAGGACGAAATAGAAAAATATATGAAGATCATTCGCTCAACGGCACAGCTTTATAATGTGTAATCTTTTCAGAAAGGAAGCAATTTTATGTCAGAAAAACCATCTATCTATGCTTGTCCGCACTGCGGAAAGAAAACCTTTAACCCCCTGACGAAGGCACTGGCAGGCGGTATGAACACGAAAGGTCGTGTTTGTCAGGCTTGCGGCAGACGTGCGGTGAACGGCAAGGTTTCTACTATTGTCCGCACTGTTTTGATGTTGATTGCGGTTGTCATTGTATTTGTAACCTATTTTATAGAAAGCAGTAATATGAAAGCCTATCTCATTATGGCTGGAACCATTGTAGCGGCATGGTTGTTGTCCATGTTATTTGATGCGTTCTTTTGTCCGCTGATCAAAGTGGTGCGGAACGATGCCTCTTGAGCAGACACTTGGTCTATACATCCATGTACCGTTCTGTGTGCGGAAGTGCCCCTATTGTGATTTTTACTCTGTTCCGCAGACAGAGGCACGCATGATGCAGTACACAGCTGCTCTCTGCCGATTTTTGCAGCAGACGGAAACGAATCTGCCAGTGGATACGGTCTATTTTGGGGGCGGTACGCCTTCCTTGTTGCCGTTGCCGCAAGTAGAACAGATTTTACAGACCATCACAAAACGGTTTTCGATCCGGCAGCCGGAAATCACACTGGAATGCAATCCGGCAACTGTGACAAAGGAAACGCTTTTCGCCTATCGGCAGATGGGCATCAATCGGCTTTCGATCGGGGTACAGTCTCTTTCCGATGTACAATTAAAACGACTTGGAAGGCTGCACAGTGCAGCGGAGGCAATTACAACGGTAGAGCAGGCAGCAGCAGTTGGGTTTGAGAATCTCTCCTGTGATGTGATGCTGGCACTGCCGCAGCAGACAAAAGACGAGCTGCAAAGTACATTGGAGCAATTGACCGCCCTACCGATTCAACATGTTTCCGCTTATTTGTTGAAAGTGGAGGCGGGGACACCCTACGCCAAAAGCAAATGGGTGCAGCAGCTGCCCGATGACGATGCCGCAGCAGATTTTTACCTACAGACCGTGGAAACATTGGAGCAGTCCGGCTTTCTGCAATATGAAATTTCTAACTTTGCAAAGGCAGGCTATGAGAGCCGTCATAATTGCAAATATTGGCGATGTGAGCCGTATCTCGGTTTTGGCACGGCTGCCCATTCTTGCTATGGGGGAAAGCGGTTTTTTGTGCCGTCTGACTTGCAGGCATTTTGTACCGCAGAAACCCAGCCAATTGAGATAGAGGAGGAAAATCCCTGTACGTTGAAAGAACGAATCCTGCTGGGACTGCGATTGTTGGAGGGGATTCCCTGTGAATGGCTGTCTCCGCAGCAGATACAGAAGCTGAAACGTTATGAAAAGGGCGATTTGGTTCGCTTTTTTGGGGAACGGGTGGCACTGACTGCAAAGGGTTGTCTGGTGTCGAATGCGATTTTAGCGGGGATTTTGTAGTATCGAGATGACGTGTGGGGAATGTTGCTGTAGCCGACAAAGTCGAACAGCGAAGCGAATTCGCCGACCCGTTGGGAGAAGCTTTCCCTAAGAATACATGAATTCGATAAAAATGCATTTTTCTATTTCTTAGGGAAACCTTGTCCCAAGCGGTCGGCAAGGCTGGGGGACACCCCCAGCTTGCCTAATGTGCGTCAATCGCCCCCCGTGCAACCTGACTGTAAATTTGACAGAAATTTTAAGAAGGGCGATTGACGTGACGTCGTTTTTCATCCATTTTCTGACCTGAATTTGTAATGTTCCGCAGGGGAACAGCTTGTTCCCCTGCACCCCTCC